>DUSB01000106.1 GCA_012840625.1 Syntrophomonadaceae bacterium | reverse complement strand
CCCCTATGGCGCCCCCAAATTTGCCAGTGATGCTGCGGGAACCAGAATGAGCAAATGCACCATGTGTATTGACCGTCTGGAAAAAGGGCAGAAGCCGATCTGTGTTGCATCTTGCCCGCTGCGAGCCCTTGATTTTGGCCCCCTGGACGAAATGATTGCCCAATACGGTGACCAGCGACGCCTGGAAGGGATGCCAGATGAGCGTACCACCAAACCAGCCTTTCTGGTAAAACCGCATGCACCCAAAAAAGAGCTCATTCCCTATGACGCTGACAAAGCCCTGCAGCTTATGCAGAAGCGAGGGGAACTGGGTACGGTTTTTGATAGTATTGACGATGTCAAAGAAATTGAAGCCGGTACTGTCGGCAGGGATGAACTGAAGATGAAACACAGCAATGTAAAAGAACTCATGGAAGCAACCCGCAATGATATAGGGTAAAGCATTTAATCTCACCCGGGCTTGCCCGGGTGAGGATTCTACATGGACGAAGGGGGGAAAAAACCATGTGCTTTCGACCTGCCAATGCCGGCAAAAAAATCAAATGTCATAAATGCGGCCATGAAAACCCGGCTGCAGTACAAAAGTGTATTAAATGTAAAGAACCGCTTAAAAAAACTAAAGCCCAATAATGGGGGGGAATAAAATGGGGATAAAGTATGCAGATGATATGAATGCAGCACGTGCCCAATCCTACCTTTTCTTAGCCAGGGCCTTTGAACGGGAACCTGATTTAAAGCGTTTACAATGGCTGGAGCAGCAGGTAAGCTGTTTTCAGAACAAAGATCAGGATATTCAGCTGGGGTTGGAACATTTTAATTCATTTCTGCAGATAGCTCAGGACAATAGGGAACAGCTTTTATTGGAAGTGGCCATGGAGTATGCGGAACTCTTTTATGCGGCAGGTCCCACTCCGGTTTTTCTATATGAGTCAGTGAATCGAGGCAGGGAGGGTCTCTTATTTGAGGAACCTTATTATGATCAGGTTAAGGACTGCTATCGGGAAATGAGTTTTCAAACTGAAACATGGTTTACAGAGCCAGAAGACCATCTGGCTAATGAGCTGCATTTTATGGCTTATTTAGCTGACGAAGCGAAGAAAGCCGGCCTTCGTCAGGAAGGGGAACAAATGGCTTTCTTAATGGATAAACAGCAGGAATTTTTAACCCAGCATATTCTAGCCTGGGTACCGGATACCTGTCGAAAAATTAAGCAGGTCGCAGCCCAGGATTATTTTCAGAGCCTAGCTTATCTCACTATCGGTTTTCTGGCCGGTGAATTAGAACAGATACAGGTCTGCCAGCAGGCAATAAAAAATGCTTAGACAACAGAAATGTTCATCACAATTAGAGTTAAAAAGAGAATTTTTATACTGGTTGGATTTTGATTGATAATCGAGGGAAAAGCATGAAAAATATTTTTTTAACCGGACCAATACAGGTGGGGAAGACTACGATAATTCGATCTTCTTTAAGCGGATTTGCAGGAACGATACGCGGCTTTTATACGCAACCTTTCTTTCCTGACAATGGGCAGTTGCGCTTTGTCATGAGAGCAGTTAACTCAGAAGATAACTGCAAGCAGGATGCGTGGATTTGTCAAGCGGGAAAAAATAAGCAATATATAGCCGTCACTGAAACGTTTGAAACCACGGGTGTAGATCTACTGCAAAAAGCGCTGACAAAAGATACAGACCTTATTATTATGGATGAGCTGGGTTTTTTTGAATCAGAAGCCACTAGATTTCAGGTGATGGTCAAAAAATGCTTGGTCTCGCCTATACCGGTACTTGGTGTACTGAAGCAAAAATCAACCCCTTTTTTGGATGAAATTCGCTATCGTGAGGATATACTGCTGCTTTCTGTTTCAGAGCAAAACCGTGATCATATGGCAGGCCTGGTTAAGATGAAGCTGCAAGAATTGTTCGACAGGGCATAGTAAACTGGGAGGAGAAACCAACAAAAAGTGCTACGCAGCCACGCTGGCATTATTCTGTCTGATGTATAGGACGAATCCAAAAAAACTGCGGAACAAATTCAGGTTCTAACCCAATCCATACAGGAAAGGGTTCAAGCTGCATCGGCTATCTCGGTAGAAACAGTAAAAGCAACGGAGGGACAGGCTGCTGCTACGGAACAAATACTTGCCGGCACCGGAGTTGTTTCTGATAGCACGGCTAGGCTGGAGGAATTTCTTAAACAGTTGTAGGCTTTATTAGAGAAGAGGTGGTCATATGTTACAGGCTACAGGAGCTATTTTGGCAGGAGGTATAAGTCCCGATTTACCTACCAACAAAGCCTTCATAAAAATATCAGGCCATCGCATTATAGATATCATCATCAAAAAACTTCGTAACACCTTTAGCGAGATTATCATTATTAGCAACGATATTCAGCACTTTGATAAGCTGGGGCTATCGGTATATCCAGATCTCATTCCCCGTTTGGGACCAGTGAGCGGCATTCATGCTGCATTGCACTATGCCAGCTATGATACGGTTTTCATACAGGGTTGCGATATGCCTTTTTTAAACATGCAGCTGGTAGAATATATGTGTCAGGAACTTGGAAATTACGATGTTATAATCCCCGAAGTAAATTCTAAATGGGAACCGCTGGCGGCGGCTTATGCCCGGGATACCTTGCCGATCTTCGATCGATCCCTGAAAAACTATCATTTAAAGCTGGTACAGATTCTGGATTTGCTTAATATTAAATCGGTTCCGGAATCGGAATTAAAAGCCTATGGTAATGTAAAAGAAATGTTTTTTAATGTTAACGATATGCTGGCAGTCAATCAGGCTAATATCATTGCTCACAGATATTTAACTCCTCTTATAGAATAGATGCAGGGGGAAAAGGAGATATAAAATGAATACTATTCAAGATCAGTGTATACAATGCTGGATCTGCCATGATCATTGTCTATTTCTGGAGAGCTTTGATGTTGATCCGACCCACCTGGAATTGGATGCAATACCTGCTGAAATGGCCTATGCCTGCTCTTTATGTGGTTTATGTAACGAAGTCTGCCCCGAGCAAATTGATTTATCTTGCTTATTTCAAGCACGCAGGAAAAAAGCCATTAATGCTCACGAAATAGAAGCAGATGCCTATTCTTACCTGTTCCCGGATACTTCAGAGCATGGTATTCAAAGATATCGTGAGAAACACCATATTGATTACTCTGATCTTAAAAAAGAGGGCTCAGGAACAACAGCCTTTTTCCCTGGATGTACATTATTAGCCTATGCTTCGGACTTAACCAGGGCTGCTTACAGTGCACTGCAAGCACAATTAGGGACTATAGCGTTTTTAGAGGACTGTTGTGGTAAAGTACTGTACCAGTTCGGTCTGGAAAAACGTGCCCGGATGTTTACGCAGGCTTTACAGAAGCGTTTAGAAGAGCAAGGGGTCGAACGTATAATTACGGCCTGTCCTAATTGTTATTATTATTTACAGGATACGCTTCCCGGGATTAAGGTTGATACCATTTATCAAGCATTGCCTTCCCATGATGCTTACCTGGACCGGAAGGCAACGATTCATGATTCCTGCCCGGATCGTAAGGATGGTATTTTCGCTGAGCAAGTAAGAAAGCATTTGCAGGCATGCGGTTTGCATATGGTAGAAATGGAGCATGCCGGGGCAGAAACTATTTGCTGTGGAAGCGGAGGACAGATTCGCCATTTTTATGAAGATTTTGCTGAGGAGCTAAAAAATAAACGTTTAGAGGAAGCTCAAACGGTGCAGGTGGATCTTATGGTGTGTTATTGTTCCAGCTGCCTTTTAAATTATAACCAGTTTTTTCATGAGCATTCCATAGAAGTAACCCATGCTTTAAATCTGGTCTTAAACCAACACAATGATTGGTTGCAGGTAAGTAAAGAATAAGAGTTGTCAATAGCGATATTAAGATGAGAAACCGCGCCCTAACTTTTCAGCGCGGTTTGTTTTACTCCTCTTTCATCAGGCAGGGATTTGGGCAGTGGGTACATTTTTTTTTGCTGATTTTAGCAGGTGGAGTTTGATTGAGCTTTTTTACTGTACCAACCAGATCCTCCAGACGTGAAGCTTCATCTGATTTTACAGATAGGATAACGGATCCTTCCATCCCCCCGATTCCACCGGCAGCAATCATACGTGCCTTTAAACCAAAGAGCTGCGCGATGCTTTCAATTTCAGTGATAATCGTGGAATTATGAAGGACGATATAACCCAGCTGTAGACCGATACGGGGACCAGCATGATTTATACCCAGATCTGTTTGTGCTTCCAGACAGGAAGGAACGAGTTTCTCCAGTCCCACCGGGTGGATGATTTCAATGCCTCTGGCCATTAAGGTGCCGTAGGCTTTTCCCATGGTACCTCCGGTGGGATTACCTATTAAAATGCCCACATTTCCCTGTGGGTCCACTGCATTGGCCCCCTTGATAAAGACATCTCCGGCCTGGAACCCATCCAGGAATTCCAGCCAATCAGCTGCTATTATTTTTCCTTTTTCAATACACCATGGTTGTTTACGGGTAGCAGCATCGGTGGCACAGGGAGCATGATTACTTACCACACCGGAAACATAAGGGGTCAGGTCATCTATTTGTACACCCGTTAATTCCGAGATCAGAGCCGCATTGGTCGTACCATGACCGATAAATATTTTGCCATTTTGATACGCGTTTTGGACCTGGGGTAAGGCAGCGGTTGCCCGGGCAATCAGGCGTTTGGATGCTGCTGGATGCAGCGCAAACGTAGAAATCATTTTAATCATCCTTTTCTGTTTTTATTATTGTTATATAAATCATATAAGAAATGCAGCTTATCTTTAATCATCTGCCAATGCTTTGTCTGGTTTTGCTCTCCAGTCTGTCTTGGGGGATTTGTATCCTTATCCTTTTTCAGCTGCTGTTTCATCCACCAGAAGCTGGCTTGGCTGCCATTATAAAAAGAATAATCTTCCGGATTCATAGGGATAGTGTCAGGCTCGGTAAGGCTGTACTGGTTGGTGCTCATATCCAGCTGTATTGATTTCCATTCATCTTCCTGCTGTTCCCACTGCAAACCTGTTGGGAGCTGGTGGCCGTGGTAATCAAGTTCAAAAAGTTGATAGTGGCACTGCTGTTTAAGCTCTACATGGTGCAGGCAATAACGGCCGTTCATACGTAATTCCAGGTTGTGTCTGTCAAACGTCAGGGATATCTGCTCTGATTGTCCTGAAGCAGGGTGTTCAACCTGTAGTACCGGTACAAAGGGATAAAGGACAGCCGGCTGAGGTCCTCTTACCAGTTCAGTCATCTCTGGTAGCAGATCTTCTGAATGGATGAAGTGAAGACGATCACCCCATAAAGATTCCAGACCAGAACGGCCGCTGGCGGACGGGTTAAGGAAAAATATTTCCGTGAGCGGGTATTTTCTATCCCATGATCTGATCATGGGCAGCGAGCTGCAGTACTGTTCCTTTTCCAGACATAAGCTTCCATCCCCTAGTATGCTGAGCAGGCTGACATGATATCCGGCAGATACTGATTGAATCAGCAGTTTATATTGCAGTGCGGATAGACCGGGCTCAAGCCGATGGGGGATGAAAAGTGCCAGAGGATAGATTAATACATTCCAGCAGGAAAAAAGATCGTAAAGTGTCTGCTGCAAAGATTGACGCATCCATGCAGGTAGCAGGGCTGGAACCGCGACGATGATCCATTCCACATTGTCTGGCAGTGGGAGTATAGGAGTTGCTATTTGCCGAATGTATTCACGTAGTTGCGTGATAAGGCTTTCCTGATGACAAATTGCATCTACAGACAGTGTCTGCCAGGAGGGAAAAACTTCATGAGCCTCTATAGATGTGTACCGGACCATGTTTTCATGTTGATCAGAATAACAGCGGATCAGGCTTTTCTTTTCTTCAATCAGGATACATAGTTTCATTTTCTGCTTCCCCCGAACTAAGAACAAGTTTAGGTACGACCAGGTATTCTTGCTGGTCTACTTCGATGCGGTAAAAGGATCCTTCCGTAGACAGCACGGTACCATAGGGCTGGGGCGATGCAGCATATTTTACCAGTGATTGGGACAAAGCGTCCTGCATCTTTGTTGTGATCTTTTTGCCTGCTTCCGGTTTCCAGCTGTCAATTTTAATTTGAAAGCCATCATATTTGCGGTTTAAATTGCGCGGACCCAATACTTTCCCGATGGTGGCTTGATTTTGTGCCAGCGCCTGTTCCATTTGCTCCAGGGTCTTTATGCCATGCTTTAGCAGCTGCTCATATTGCTGCCCGGCCTCTTCCATTTCATCCCACCACTGCATCTGCTCGTTTATATGCAGACAGCTTTGATAAATTTCCTGCAGCTGTGTGTACATAGTTGGCATAGCTGCAAGCCATTGTTGGTCGTCAGGGCGCCATTGATGCAGGAAGGGATCAATAAGCTTTTGCAACTCGATACGGTAATTGGTGTATTGAGCATGAATCGAGGCTTCCAGATCGGTGATGAGATTCTGCAGCTCCTCACCGGTGTTTTTGACTATTTCTTCTAAAGGGCCAAGAGGGTCGGGTGATATCTCCAGAATGCGACTGGCATCCCCAAGGAGATCCAGCTGATAGTCTGAATCGGCTTCTATGCATTGATTGAGCAGGTATAAGACCTGGCTCAGGAAACTCTCATATTGATGAGCTGTCTGACGCATATCCCTGTACTGCCGGGCATAAAGCTGGCTGTTTAATAAACGGTGATAGATACTGGAAATAGGGTTAATAACCGTAAAGTTCTCTTTGCTTCTGGCTAGATTCTGATTGCTTAAACCATTTATTTCCGTGATTATGTTTTCTATTTGCTGGTCATTCATGCTGTGGTCTTCCTGTATGGTAACCAGTAAATTGATGCATAGCTGCAGATCAGTCATCCACCTTCTTAAAGTTCGCTGGCTATTTTTAGAGTTCTTGAAAAGTAGTATCAGGTAGTAAACCATGTAAGGATAACTGCGGATACTGCCTAGAAATTGATCATCCGCAATAAGCTGCACAAGATACGAAAAATCCTTTTGATACTTCTGTAGTTTATGCTGCAGGTCTTTCATGCTATAAAGCAATTCCACCAGGATACGCTGTCTACCCAGCAGGCAGTGCTGCTGTTCATAGGTGATCAGCTCCTTTTGCTGACCAATCATGCAGATAGCTTGTTCCAGGGCATTGCTGTATAGTGCAAGCTGTTTCAAGTGTTCCAGCAGCTGACGACGCATGCTTTCTTCATTATTATGAATGAGATAAGCCTGGTTTAGAAGTTCCTCCAGCTCGGTTTTAAAAGCCGGATAAAAACGACGCAGAAAGTCGCGGTAGTAAAAAGAATTTAATTCCAGTATGTATTCATCTAGATTCTTTCCCCGATTTTGTTCCAGGCTTATCGAGTTAATTTCCTCCTGCAGGTTTTGCAGGAAAGATTGAAATAAATCTGATAAAGTGCTCCAATCGGGCTGGCTGTTCATCGAAACACCCCCATTTTTTCGCGAATTGCCCCGGGGCTTGATTGCTGATTTGATCCCCAACTTTCAGGAAAATTGGCATAGCTTTGCAGCGGTAAAGAAGAAGGCTTTACATAGGCAAAGATATCTTTATTCAGAAAAATATGGTGTCCAAACCATTGAAACAATTCTATATATCCATGGGCCCATAGTTGAAGCTGCTCGGAAGAACAGTTCATGGACTGCGCATGAAGGAAATAGCGAAATAACTCCAGGCGTATAAAAGCTTTATGGGGCGCGCCGGGAAGCAGTGATAGGGTTTCTTCCAGGTAGCGGGTTGGATGGTGAACCGGTATCTGATCAGACGCCAGGTTTTCTTTTCGCTGTTCGGCCAGCAGAGGCAGGAGCTGCTGATCCGGTATATGCAGTTCACTTATTATTGCGGTATAAGTATTTAAAAGGCGCAGGTCTTCGAAATCTACCCTGCAGCCAGGAAAATAAATTTGCATCAAGCTTTCCAGGCATTCATGGGCATAAAAAGGCTGTTTCATTAAAGCATAAACAGGAGCAGCCTTGTACAAAAGTTTTTCAAAATCCCGGTATGTTTCTGTTTCTAATTCTGGCATGATTGCTGGATAAAGCTCCGCCAGTACTAAAAGACAATCTTCAGTCATACCCGCCTGCAGCAACGCTTCCGCTGCTTTTATAGTCCTGGCTGGTGCAGGATCTATTTCCGCATGCTGCACAGCCCGCAGGGCAACTGTAATCCTTGATGAAAAGGTAGAAGGGGAATCTGACGCAGTATCCTCTGCTCTAGTGTTTTGTTGGCATTGATGGATACGTTCCTTTAATAAAGCCCTTAACTGAGAATTCCCGGTACGCTTCATCAGGTAGTTGCAACTGCTTTCGTCTAGCTGTTGTAGCAGCTCGGCAAATGAATCCCGCAGCTGATCCTGATAAAGGCTGATTAAACCCTGTAGTTGTGCAGTTTGAATGGGATGGCGGGAGAGTTGCTGGCTGAAAAAATGGAGGAAATCTGTTTTAAGCTGCCTGGATTGATTTAAACCATTAATAACCGCATGAGAGTTTAGCTGGTTCATAAGCAACTGGAAGAAAAGAGCTCGGTTTTCTCCAAAATAAAGTGTACGTTTAAGGAAATAAAAGTCTTCCTCATCTTCAATCACAGTATGCTGGTGGAGTTCAGAACTACGCAGCTGAGTTCTGATGGAATACTCCTGCTGCCATGCAGTAATAAAGTCTTCTTCTTGTAAGCTGTGATGAAATTGTTTAATCCATGTGTCCAAATTCGTGCTCCTCCATAATCCATCCATAGAAATCCTTATTTAACTGACGGCAGGCAGCCTGGGCTTTCTGCAGGTGATTTTCTGACAAATAAACATGATACAAAATAGAACGATCCTTGTTAGTAAAGATACCCCGCAGACAATCTTCTCCCGCTACATCAAAACGATCCTGCCGGGCTTTTCCACCGCGAAAATATCTGTAGGTTTGAATACGCGTAATAT
>DUSB01000105.1 GCA_012840625.1 Syntrophomonadaceae bacterium | reverse complement strand
GAAAAAGGGAAGGCCCTGGCAGATGAATTAGGTTCTGCTGCCATCTTTGTCAAGACTGATGTAACAAAAACAGAAGATATTCAGGGATGCTTGAAAGCAGCCATGGATAAGTTTGGTGCTATTCATATTCTAATCAATAATGCCGGGGTTGCTAATGCTGCAAGAACCATCGGCAAAAAAGGGCCTTTCAAAATTGAATGGTTTAAAGCAGTTGTTGACCTGAACTGTAACGGTACATTTGAAATGCTCAGCAAAACTGCATGGGAAATGGCTAAGAACGAACCTAATGAAGAAGGCGAAAAGGGTGTCATCGTGAATACAGCATCGGTAGCAGCATTTGACGGACAAATTGGCCAGGCTGCCTATTCGGCATCCAAAGCTGCTATTGTTGGTATGACCTTACCAGTTGCCAGAGATTTATCCAGAGACGGTATCCGCGTATGCACAATCTGCCCTGGTATAATGGATACTCCTATGTTAGCAGCATTGCCGCAGCCAGCACGTGACTCTTTGGGTCAGCAGGTTCCTTTCCCGCAGAGACTGGGAAAACCGGATGAATATGCTATGCTAGCAGAGCAAATTGTAGTTAATACTTATCTGAATGGTGAGACCATTCGTTTGGATGGTTCCATCAGAATGGCTCCGAAATAAGTCGTATAGACGCTTGGAGTAAAATATTTTAACACAGGTATAATATTTATCCTTGGGGAAAATTATATATCAATTCTATTGAGGCTGTCCTAAATGGGACAGCCTTTTTTTTTGTTTGATCAGCATGTTTGCTGAGCCGATGGGTTGAAAGAAACCCTATCACCTAACCAGCAGGAAGATAACCCGAGGACAAGGGCGTCACTGGTAACGGTGGGGTCTGAAGGAAGTTGCAGGGGGAATCCGGAACATAGCGAAAGCGAACCGAGGTTGGCTTACAAGGTGGGTAACCTTGCAAAATATGGGGAAGCCCAAAAGCTGGATAAGCTTGTGAGTACGGATGGATTTGGCTTCATCCGGGCACACTGAATTTGATGAATTATTACACTAATCTGGCGTAATATGTTAAAATTATTAAAAACTTACAAATAAGTAAAGGAGGGATGGTGGATGCCTCAGGAATCTAATTGGGTGTGTACAATGTGTAAAGATAATATTGTGTTGTGTGTGCCAGGAACAAAAGCAGAGTGTGGAATATTTAGTGAATATTTTGATGATTGGGAAGAAAGCTCTGCAGTAAAAAAACACGTTATTGATAAATCAGAAGTTTCTCCAGCTTATTCGAATATTCGCAATAAAGGTATAGTAAATCGCTTAACAGGTCAAATCGTTAAAGTAACCGAGGGGCAGGTGATGGCCAATCTAATTATTAAAATCGGTGACAACTATATAAGCTCGATAATGCCCATCGAGGAATTCGTTGAATCAGAAAAGAAGGTAGGCGATACTGTAAGTATTGCTTTTAAGGCAAGCAACGTAAAACTTATGAAAAATGTATGGCTATAACCTGGACTTTGCCTGAGATTTAAGGAAAAATAATAATGAGCATCTTGCTCAATTTTAACGGTTTTATTAAGAATGGAGGTGCTAACGGTGCGTAGAAAATATGGTCCATTTAGCAGCGAAAGATTTGTAGCTGATGCCAATATGATGGTGGTGCACGATTTAGATAATGAAAAGGGCGAGTGTGAAATCGATTTTATCGACCATGAACATATCAGAACATTTAGTCGTGATAGGCTTAAAACGGCGGAAGATCAAAACTATGCCCATTGCGCTTATTGTATAAATGCCGAATCCTATATAAAGCATAGCTGGTATCGGTAGGCAGTTCTCAACATTAATAGTAAGCAAGGCTATTCCTGATAATAATAAGCGACCCTGGTTCGAAACGGGCTGAGGTCGTTTATCTTTTCTGAAGTCATTTGTAAGATGGAGTATAAGATCAAAATGGCATAAAAAAGTGATCCCCATATCATTAAGGCTGGAAAGCAAAATGACGGGGGGATCGGAGTGATCAGCGTAGATAATACAGGCTTGGCGGAGAATTGTATAGTTATCCGCTTTTAACAGATATCATGCATAAAGGTCAATTTGCTGCACAATGCCGGGGGTCCCGTCTTCGCGCAGGAAAAGACCTGTACGCTGAACCTGTCCATGGCTGTGGTTAGCAACATCTTTGAGCGCGAAGGGGGTGGCACTGCTGCCCAGGTAGATAGCGCCAATACCTTTCTGACCCAGGGCAAAAAGCTG
>DUSB01000104.1 GCA_012840625.1 Syntrophomonadaceae bacterium | reverse complement strand
AGATAAAAGATAAAGAGAAGAGAGAGAAGAAGGAGTTGTTAAAGTATGGTAGACTTAAGCAATTATTTGGGATTTACTTTTCGGGTGGCGTTAAAAAAAATTGATAAAGCATTGAGCAGCCGCCTGGAACCTTATGGGGTAAGCATTCCCCAGTCGTTTATCCTTTATACTTTATTGGAAGAGGATGGCTCAACATTAAAAGAAATTGGCACCAAAACCTTGATTGATAGTTCTTCCATGACAGTATTGGTTGACAAATTGGAAAGGGATGATCTGGTTGAGCGTCATCTGGATTCACAAGATCGACGTGCGATCAGGGTCTTTATTACTGAAAAAGGTAAAAAAGTTGCGGAAAGTGTTAGCCAGATCGGTATTGATTTCAATGCTGAGCTTTACGATCTGCTGGGAGAAGGCAATCAAAAAGAATTTGTGCATGGACTTAATAACATTATTAAAGGTTTATAAGCCGGAATAAATGCAAGTCTCCTCCTAAAGGTTTCATCTTTGTTGCTACAATAGTTTGAATATAGAGGAGAAAACACAAAGATTTACGACCTGCTTTAGCTTTAACATAATTAAGCACTGTTTATCATCGTTTTTGCCTGAAAATATCAATATTTTTGTTGACATGTAGCAAGAATATGTTAGAATTCTACGTGTATCTTTTGACGCACATTACTAAAGGAGGTTTGGGAAACCTGACAAAAGTGAAAACTGAAGGGAGGAGACATGATTGCAGTTTTTAGGGCGACATGTTTTAGCCGAGGTGTACGGTTGCCGTTTTGAGGTGTTAAACGATGTCCATATGGTGGAGGATATCATGGTGAATGCCGCATTGGAGGCCGGAGCAGAGGTTAGGGAATTTGTCTTCCACAAATTCAGCCCGCAGGGAGTCAGCGGAGTGGTTGTGATTTCCGAGTCACACCTGGCAATTCATACTTGGCCTGAATTAGGCTATGCTGCAGTAGATGTCTTTACATGCGGTGAAACAGTTAATCCTTGGGATGCATGTAACTACCTATCTGAACATTTTGGAGCTGAATATGTAAACGCATCTGAGGTGCAAAGGGGAGTCATGAACCGACAGGATGAACGCCAGGTGGTTAATATTTAGGAGGGATACTATTTTAGTAGACCGATGCAAGTACTTTGAAAACCATGGCACATACAAATAATAGGCCTTGCTTGTTGATCTCAGGTAGGGTCTATTATTTTTATGTACATTATGACATATCATGACAAAACGGAATAAAACCTTTGTTTATGACAAAATGAAATAGCTGGCAAAATGACAGCCGCTTAAGCGGCTGTCACAAAATAAAATAGCAGGAACTGCAGATATTCTGTAGAATAAAAGTAGGACAGAGATAAAGAATAGCTGTTTTTTGTTTAAGGGGGAACTGGCATGAAGTATATTTTTTCCAGAGATATGCATCTTGATCTGTGGAGTGTAGACAGGATGTTTCAATACGGGCTGGGCTCCTGGTGGGATGAATTGATAACGTATATCAATGAAATGGAAGGAGATCCTACATTTAATGTCCTACCGGCTGCTACCATAATCGCTTATCGAAATTTAGGCCTGGAAAAAGAATTGAGTGTGGCTATGGCCAATATCTTTAAAACACTTTATTTT
>DUSB01000103.1 GCA_012840625.1 Syntrophomonadaceae bacterium | reverse complement strand
GAAGAAAAACTGGAATATTTTATTGGTCTCCTGGAAGATCATATCAAAAGTCAAGCTCAGGCTCCTTTTTCCAGATCCATCAAAGACCTTGAGTTTCTAAATGAAGGACTGCGGGAGCTAAAACTTTTAAACTGGACGGAAGTAACTGTCAGCATCTTCGAACTGCATTTGCAAGAGGAGATGGATGCTGAACAGCAAGAAGACGCTTTTACAGAAGTAGTGAACATGCTGGAATCATATATGATTTGCAAGCGTGAACCGGACAGCAATCTGCTGTATGTCTATCCATCCAATCTGATACGCTACTAATCAGCAGTACCCATACCCATATAAAAATAGCCGTTGATACATCAACGGCTGTGTTTTTAATAGGCCAGCAGGGCTTCACGAATCATTTTCGCCCCCAGTATTGAGGTATTGTCACCCTGATCATAAGGCGGAGATATCTCTACCATATCAAAACCTACTACGTTCAAATCGGCCAAGGCATGCAGGGTTCGCAGGAGTTCCCGGGAGGTAATACCTCCGGCTTCTGTGGTTCCCGTACCCGGGGCAAAGGCTGGATCCAGTACATCGATATCCAGCGATATATAAACGGGTCGATCCTGGATGGTATTTTTTATCTCATCAACGGTATCAAAAAAACGATTGATATACAGATTACTTTTCCGGGCCGCATATTGAAATTCTTCCCTGGTACCGGAACGAATACCCAGTTGAAAAAGGTTTTTATCGCCAATACACTCCAGCACCCTGCGCATAACGGTAGCATGAGATAGAGTCTCGCCTAAATATTCTTCCCGCAGATCAGCATGGGCATCCATCTGTATCACGCACAAAGAAGGATACTGCCGCTGATACGCTTTAATAATGGGATAACTGACTAGGTGCTCTCCTCCGATGGAAAAAATCTTTTTATCCAGGAGTAAAAAGGCTTCTGCTACCTGTTCGATGCGTTGAAGGCTTTCTTTAACATTGCCATAAGGAATGATAAGATCCCCGGCATCATAAAAAGCAATGTCGTCTAAAGAACAATCCTGATACACTGAATATTCTTCCAATGCTTCAGACACTTCCCTCACCCGGTAGGGTGCATGACGGGTTCCAGGACGAAAAGAAGTGGTGGAATCCATAGGTATACCCAGCAGCACTTTGGAACACTTATCCAGCTGGGAACGGCTGGCCATAAAACTTGCTTTTCGTTCCAGGTATTGATCAAAACGGATCATG
This sequence comes from Syntrophomonadaceae bacterium, assembly GCA_012840625.1. Lineage (GTDB taxonomy): Bacteria > Bacillota > Syntrophomonadia > Syntrophomonadales > Syntrophomonadaceae > DUSB01. The sequence continues at coordinate 26,949 of DUSB01000103.1, read as the reverse complement.
CTATTCACCCTGCCCAATGATTTTTTTCACAAAATTCGGCAGCTGGAAAGCTGCCCGATGTATATCGGCATTATAATATTTAAGATTTTGATGGTCCTTACTGACGACTACTTCGGGATCATGTTTTTTCGAACCGACAGTAAAACTCCACATACCGCTGGGATAGGTCGGTACATAGGCTAGGTACAGTTTGCTCAGTGGAAAAATCTCTTTAATCCCTCCATGAGCCATTTTAATCACATCGGTATTAAAAAAAGGAGATTCGCTTTGTACCACCAGCATCCCATCCGCATGTAAGGCGCGATAGCAATCCTCATAGAAGGAAGAAGAGAAAAGCTGCACTGCCGGTCCTACCGGCTCTGTAGAATCAACAATAATAAGGTCAAATTCATCTTGATGCTGATGCACATAATCAATGCCATTGTCGATGATCACCCGCGCTTGGGGATGGGAAAAAGAACTCGATAGCAGAGGGAAAAATTCTCTGGAGGCCTCGACCACGCGTTCATCAATCTCTACCAGTGTCCCCTGTTTTACACGTGGATGCTGGACGACTTCACGCAGTACGCCCCCATCCCCTCCTCCTATAATCAGGACATTATCTGGATTAGGATGGGAATTCAACGCCACCTGGGCGATCATCTCATGGTAAATATATTCATCCACATCGCTGGTCATCACCATTCCATCCAGTAATAACATATTGCCAAACTGTTCGGTACGGACAACCGCCAGATGCTGAAAAGGGGTCTGTTCAACCCGCAAGGTCTCACTGACTTTGCAGCTAAAACCCAATGCCGGAGTTTGGTATTCAGTCATCCAGAGATCCATGGTTCATTCCTCCTTGTTCTAATCACTGCTAATAATATAGAGGTACAGCTGCAAAAGCACATCCAACCTTTTCTACTACATGCTCAGTGGATGCAATTTTTATTTCTGACAGTTCAATCTCTCTCATAGCAAAGGATTCTTCAAGCATCTTAACAACTTCCGCTTCAGCTTCTTCTTTGCTACAGTAACCTTCGTACTCCATAATTACACCAAATTGCTCTTTTTCACCTATGCCTACTGCCACCGCCGCAGAAATAGTCGCCCCTTTTTGATCACTGGTAATGGATCCATAAGCAATGGGCAGCAGTGATCCAGCGGGAATCTCTAAATCAGGACTGTATTCACAACCTGGAGGCAGTATACTGCTAACTCTTAATAAATTAGTGTTCCCTACGCGGGCTTTCAATAAAGCTCCGTCAAAGGCAGTCAGGGGCGTTTCTCCTTCACAGGACGCCGCTGTTAAAAAATATCTCCTGGGTATTGGTAACATAGAAAACACCTCCAGTAATTTCTACTGTGCCAAAGCATGTTTTTGCACAGCAGCACTATTATATACAAACATAGACGAAAAAGAAATCATCATTCAGGGGAAAAATAAAGCCCAGATTTTACTGGACTTTATTTTTTATATAATCAATAAATTTATTAACTGATTTTCGCCGTACCTTCTGGTTGGGATAGATCACGTAAAAAGCTCGACTGGTATCCGATACATCCAGATGCAACACACTGAGGCGGGAACTGGCATCAGGATGCTGGACCGCCCAGCGCGACACAACCGATATCCCCATCCCTGATTCAACCATGGCCAGCACTGCTTCAGTACTGCCTGCTTCCAGGTAGACGTTTATATCTTCCGGCTTGAAATCATTCATGTTCAGCATATCTTCGAAAGCTTTACGGGTACCTGATCCTTTTTCACGGATGATCCATTTTTCATGCAGGATACTCGGTAGGGATACTGTTTTATATGCAGCCAGCCGATGACGTTCTGGAACCACCAGAACCAGTTCATCATCCAGCCATTTAAAACCATCTACCTTGCGATTGCTGTTCCAACCGCCTACGATACCTACATCCAATTCACGTTCCGATACACGGTTGAATATCATGTCGGTATCACCGATATCTAAACTTATATTGATATACGGGTTTTTCTCTTTAAACTCCTTAATCAAAGGTGGCAGTATATATTGACCCGGTATAGTACTGGCTCCTAAATGCAAACTTCCCTTTAGATTTTCCGCAAAATCAGCCATGGCACGGTCTGTTTTATCCATAACTCTCAGAACATCCCGGGCGCAAAGGTACAAGGTCTGTCCGGCTTCAGTAGGCTTAAGTTTGCGTCCTGATCTTTCCAGTAACAATACCCCGTATCTATCTTCAAGAGTCTGGATCTGCTTGGTTACAGCCGGCTGTGAAATCCCGAATTCTTCTGCCGTACGGGAAAAATTCTGTGTTTCCACCACCCGCACGTATGTTCTCAACAGATTCAGATTCATATACCCACCACTTTCTACAAAGCAAGGTTAGCGTAAAAAACCCTCTATAATCAGGTCAATCGCTTCCTGTTCGGTTAAACCCATCGACATTAATTTTATCAGCTGTTCCCCGGCAATTTTGCCGATGGCTGCTTCATGGGTAAGAACTGCCTCGGCATCCTCGGCATCCAGCTGGGGGATAGACTGTATTCTGGCCTGTCCCATAATAATAGAGTCGCACTCTACATGCCCTGTACAGGCAGTTTTCCCAATCAGCGCAGCCCGGAAAACCTGCTGCGATTTCTGCTGGGCCACTGATCGGGATAAAATCTGGGCATTACCATACTGCCCTGCGATCACAATCTCGATATCCGATTCAGCTTCCTGTTGTCCTTGAGTTAGAAGGCGTTCGATAATTTTCAGATTAGCCTTTTCCCCTACATGGGCAACCGTTGTACGCCGGGTATCATCGACCCCTTCAATCTGTACCATTTCCATCTCCGCCGAAGCACCTTTTTCCATAATTACTTCGGTATGAGGATTCAGTACCCGCTTGCCAGAACCACTACCTTCTCCATAATGCTTTTCAACATAGCGCATACGGGCATTTTCTTTAACGATAATAGTATGAATGCCGTCATGCTGTGAATCCGCACCACAGCTATTATGAATACCACAGCCGGCAATAATCTCTACCTCTGCATCTTCATTAATAATAAAGGTATTGTAAACCTTCTCTTTATAGGCATCCTGAGTTACGAGCACCGGGACGTGAACCTTTTCTCCCCTGGTGCCTGCCTTAACTTCTACCTCAAATCCTGGACGGCCATCGGTGCGGGAACGAATTTCTATATTGGGCGATGAACTGCGGACCACCGCTTCCCCATTAAGGCGTATATTAACAGCACCATCCGGCACCTTTTTCAAATCCGTGACGGCCTGCAGCATATTCATATCAATATTGGTCAATTTCATATTCTAAATCCCCCTGGCAGCGTGTGCGTACTTTACATTCAATATCATCCCGAATAAGATGCCATACTTGATTTGCTGTTCCTCGATCCGTTACCATACCATCTTCCAGAACAATAATTTCATCACAGATAGGCAGAATGTTTTCATTATGGCTGATTATAATGGCGACTTTGTCAGGGTTATGCTTGTATCCTCCTTCAATCAGGGCTATCAATTTTTGGATGGTCCATAAATCTACTCCCGCTTCGGGTTCATCAAAAATACTGACTTTACAATCACGCAGCAGCAGTTGAGCCATTTCAATACGCTTCATTTCTCCTCCACTCAAACCGGGCCCCAAATCACGATCCAGATAATCCTCCGGGCATAAGCCTACCGCGCGCAACTGTAATCTGCGTCTTTTAGGATCGGCATCGGGGGCGGCAATGGCCAGCATATCCCCAATGGTAAGTCCTTTAAAGCGAGGCGGCTGCTGAAATCCATAACCTATTCCCCTTTGAGCACGTTCTGTAATCGATAAATGACTGATGTCTTCCCCATTAAGAAATATTCTTCCTTTTGTATGTTTATAAATCCCCATAATAACCTTGGCCAGAGACGTTTTGCCGCCGCCATTAGGACCTGTTATACCATATAACTTGCCTGTGTTGAACTCCAGGTTAATACCACGCAAAATTTCACGATTTTCCCCATTTTCACTTTCAACCTGCATCCAAATGTCTTCAAGTTTCAACATAGATAACCCTCCAAGCATAGTAGACAGGATTATTTTATCATAAGCCCCTTCTGTTAGCCAGCAATCAGACCCCTCCCGCTGCAGTAAAAAGCTACCCCAGCAGTAATCGTCTCAATGCTATTTAAAATTTATCATATGTCCAAATTATACACAATCTTGAGATGATCATTAATCATTAGCCTCTTCCGGTTCTACTTCAAGGGATTCTGCCATTTTCCGACCCACCGCAATACGGGCGTTCCCTACCTGAAAAACTACCGGACCACGAAAAGGATGCTTGCCAATTAAGGTAATTTCCGTACCAGGAACAATCCCCATCTCCAGCATACGTTTTTCTATCCCTCTACCCCCGCAGATAGACAGAACACGAGCTTTCTGTCCAGGTTTGAGTTGAGTTGACACCATCTTATAATACCTCCTTATACCGGTAAAAGAATATTTAATAGAACACCAACGGTGAAAGAAGTCGCAAATCCCATGCCGAGAATTTGAACCAGACGCCTGACACCCAGTTCACGAATGGTCATGACCATGACCGGTAAACAAGGCAGGGAAAGAGCAATCATAGATATAGCAATGGTAGCCTCCCGGGGAGTGAGCGGAATATTCAATAACACCAAGGGAGCTAGGTAGCGCTGGAAAACGGTGATCAATACAGCTATAAAGGCCTCCGAGGGTATACCGAATAAGGTTCTGGTAAAGGATTCCATACCCTGAAATAAGGCAAAAAAACCGGATTCCATAAGCGCCCGAATGATTATGCTCATAATCAACAACAGCGGTAAGACTTCTGTAAAAAAACCGGAAAAACGGATTTTTATTTTATCCCACACATTGCTGCCTATGGGAACGCGTAAAGGAGGAAGTTCATAAATAAACTCATGTTCCATGGGCATCAAACGGCTTAGAATACTGCCCAGTACCAGCATGGTTACCAGCATAGTGGTAACCAGAACCAGTAAAGAAGCACCGAAAGCGGAGACCACCATAGCCATGATACCCACAGTGGCAGCACAGGGAATTACAATACTTAAAAGGGTTACGGTTATAAAGCGTTGCGCCTCATTGGGCATAATCCGGGTAGCCAGTACCGCAGGGGTGCGACAGCCAAAGCCCAGCGAGAGAGGAATAATGGCCTGACCTGAAATGCCAAATAAGCGTCCAAAACGCTCCAGAGCTACTGAGTAGCGCGGCAACAAACCTGTATCCTCCAGTATGGCCATGAGAAAACTTACCATTAACATAGCCGGCATTATGATCGTAAAAGGAATGACTAATCCTTCTGGTATGGCCCGGGCCAGTACACGTCCTACATAACTGCCAGGTAAAACTGCCAGCAACCAGCTTTCAATAGCCTGTCCAACAGGTTCCAGGGCTGCTGTTAAAGGACCTTCACTCCAATTAATAAACTGTAATAGAATGACAAATCCCAAATAGGCAATGCCCAGCAGCAGGAACGTTCCCAGTACAGGCTGATCGACCCATCGCTCAGCCTTATCCAGCCAATGCTTGCGGGCGGGATGAACCTGCTGACTTACTGCCATGGCTGTTTCCCGGGCTTTCTGGGTTCTAATCAACTCATCAGAGGCAACAGGGCAAACACCATGATCGCTCAAACAATGACTGCAGTCTCCCGAGCAAACAAAAGAGCGATCCAGATAAACACGCCGGATTTTTTCCCCGCCTTCCTCCACTCGGCAAAAGAATTTCTGATTTCCCAGCACGTCAAGCAGCTCGGTTACACCTTCTCCACTGTTAGCCGAAAAAGGTAAAACCGGCACCTCCAATATCCTGGATAAACGCTTGGTATCAATAGCCTGTCCCATCATACGCACTCGATCAATCTGGTTGAGCAACACCAGGAAGGGGTGCCCCAGATCCTTTAATTCATAGCTCAATACCAGATTTCTTTCCAAATCAACAGCATCCACAACCTGAATAATCAAATCTATATGATTATCCTGTAAAAACTTACGTATCATCTGCGCTTCATCACGATCTGAAAAGAGAGAATAAATCCCCGGGGTATCAAAAAGAGTAATGTTCTGATTTCCTATTTTGAATTCTGTGTTCAGAATCTCGATTGATGTCCCTGGATAATTAGAAATAATATAATTACTGCCAGTTAAGCGATTTAACACAGCGCTTTTTCCTACATTGGGGAGTCCCAATAGGACCACATTCATAATCAGCACCTCATTGGATTAGTATTGATACTCATTATCAGGTAATGGCAGAAAAAAATTTGCTTTATTTTACTTTACTGGTACACTCTGGACAATAAGCATATACTTTTAATTGATGGTCTATAACTTGATATCCCTTTTCTTCGAGATGTTGTTCCAGCTGAGTAAGCAGATCTTCTTCCACTTCCAGAATTCTACCGCAGGCAGGACAAATCACATGATGATGCTGGTGGCTATTGTCTGCTTCGCTTAATTCGTAGCGAAATTTGCCTTCATCAAAGGTAGTTTTGTAGAGAATATCTAAGTTGGATAGCAATTCCAGCGTTCTATAAACAGTAGCTATACCAATATTGGGCACCATTTTTCGTGCCTCTATGAAAACCTCCTCAGCGGCAAGATGCTGCCCCTTATTATTCTGCATAACCTGCAACACGGCCTCACGCTGCGGAGTTAATTTATAATTGGCCTTCTCCAGACGCTTTTGAATCATTATGTCATCCACGCTTCTGCCCACCTTGCAAATGATAATCATTATTTATTATAGATGTTTGGCTATTAGGATACAAGCCCAGCTTATTCCAATAGAAAAGTGCTCCCTATCTTATTAATTCTTATTATTGCGGGTGTTTCTACCGCCTTCAGCTGGAGCTTCCTACCCGATCCACATGTACCGTAGTGGTAACCCACATATTCTGGTTCACCATGTGTTCAACCCGTTCCGCGATGGAATGAGCCTCGATTACGGTAAGTTTTTCATCGACTTCTATATGCATAACCACATGTTTGCTGTTGCCATAGTCATGAATCGCTATATCATGCGCATCCGCAACTCCGGATACGGATAAGGCCAGCTGCTCAATGGCAGCAATATCTTCTTGATTGGTCTCACCGATTAATTTAGAAGCCGAATCCGAGAAAATTTCCATTCCGGTCCAGATAATAAGGGCTGATACCCCAAATCCCAGGATGGCATCAACTTTATAATATCCAAATCCAGAGGCCAGAATAGCAATGGCTACCAGAACTGAAGCGATGGCATCGGTACGATGATGCCATGCGTCCGCTATTAAAGTTCCCGATGAAATACGCTGCCCTAAATCAATAGATATCTGCGACATCAATTCTTTTAATAAGGCTGCCAGCAGCATGACTCCTACCACCAGATAACTTCCCTGTACGGGAGTATTGGCCTTCAATCTTTCATAGGAACTAAAGCCAAACTTGACCCCCACAATAATCAGCATGATGGCAATAACTAAGGTGGCTATAAATTCAATCCGCCCATGACCATGGGGATGTTTTTCATCAGCCGGAAGGCTGGATAGTTTGAATCCTAAAATCACCACCAAAGAAGTCAGCACGTCTGATGCAGTATGAACTGCATCAGCAATGAGGGATATACTATTGAGCATAAAACCAAAAACAAATTTAACTATTGCTAGTACCACATTCCCTATGATACTCATCCAGGCTTCCAGATAAGCAAAGCCCTGCCGCTGTACGGGATCATTAACCTCATAAATATCCTCTACATTCTTTTGGGTATTGCGGATAAGAAAATCGGTAATGGAACGGGTAAATGCATTCATTTTTCCACCTCTTCATTGCAATTAGATCTAAAAAAAACGTGGAACTGCAATAACAAGTATTGTAGTCCCACGGTTTGTTTCCGCTGCCTGGACGGCCCGGTTGCCTTTACAACCTGACTGTTAGGTATATTCTATTACTGTCAGTCTACAAAAATACCGTATCCCTGTCAAGGTTTATTCTACTGCTACAAAAAGAACATAGCAAATAAGCAGCGGCAATGTTGAAATACTTTGCAAATGTATATAATGTATAACTATGAATACTAAATTAAGAAAGAGTGGGATCATGTCCAAGTATTATTATTACGTAAATTTACAACTTAACCAGACCACCGAAAGAGGTGCTAGTGTCGATCTGGAAACCCTGCTGGATGACATACTGGATGCAGCTGATTATATGAATAGTGCCTATCAGAAAACCAGATGCTTGCTTATTATGCAGGTTCATGATTTAGAAATTGATCTTATGCTGCTCTCCAGTACTCCTATGCAACCCCAGGATATTGCTGATGAATTACGGGTGTTCAGTGGTTATTTAATTGATGAGTGTGGCTGGAGTGTTTTATCCAGCGATCCATCGTTATTTATTATGAATCCTGAACGCATGTATGAGTTTAATCCCTGGCAGGCACAATTGGCACTGTTTGATTCCGGTCATGATCTTATGCAGCTTGAAGAATGGTTTGACCCTCTATTTGAAAGTCCCGAAGCTGTCGATCAACAGCCTCAGAAACCGGAGATGCAGGAAACTGAACCCATAGAAGAAATAAGTGATGAGCAGATGCTGTCTGCTTTGCGTTTTATTATTGATGTGCAGAATCTGGGTTCATATGAAGCAGTGTCAAGAAAAAAGGATCTCCTGCAAAGGATTAAAAATCTGCTCCTTCCCTGGACTCACTTATAATACCTTGTCCAAAAAAGCGGATAAACAAATAAGAACCCTGCTGGTGAATCAGAGTGCACCAGCAGGGTTCTCAATTCAAGTTTATTACCCTCATAAAAACTATTTATTTTTGCGCAGGTCTTTAATTTTTGCTTTATCCTGCAGTTCTTTAAGGTACTGATCAAAATGATGGGCTTTTTTATCACGTTCAAGACTGAAGCGCACCTGATCCTCCACTTCTTCGAAGCTCTGCCTGGAAGCTTCAATCCTTTCCCCCGCCTTGATAATATGAAAACCGTAATCGCTTTTAATGGGCTGAGGGCTTATTTCGCCTGGTTTTAAAGCCAGAGCAGCTTTTTTAAATTCAGGCACTAAATCGGCGTCTTCATTAATGGGACCCAGTTCTCCTCCCTGCTCCTTGCTGCCAGGATCCAGTGAATGTTTCCGGGCCAGTTCAGCAAAATCTTCTCCCGCCTGAGCCTTTTCCAAAATGGCCCGGGCAGCTTTTTCATCCTTGACCAGAATATGAGAGATCTCTATCCCTCCCGGCTGCTCAAACAGGCTGGGATTCTCCTCATAGTATTTCTGCACCTCTTCATCCGTTACCTGGATATCCTTGGTTACTTCTTCGGCCAGCTTGGAGCTGAGCAGTGTCAGACGGATTTCTCCCTGCAAGTCCTTTTCACTCATACCAGTCTGTTTTAGGAATTGCTTATAGCCATCCTGCTGTTGCTGATCTTTCATTTCTTTTATGTAAGCGACATTCTCATTGATTTCTGCATCACTTACTTTTAAACCGCGTTTACTGGCATCCTGGCGGATCAGTTCCATAATTATCAGGTTGTTAAACGTTGTTTCCTCCAGGTTTTGCTTTAACTGTGTATCATTTTCATCTACCGGTATATTCTGGCTCATTTCATAATTGTCCTTAACCAGAGCATAACGCTGATCAAACTGTGCCTGGGTAATTTGAACGCCATTTACTTCGGCGATGACCTGGTTTCCTTTGTCTGCACTACATCCGGCAGTAAAAAGCAGCAGTACACAAAAGGCTGCTAAGACCCTTTTCATGCAAAGACCTCCTTAATTTGAGCACTGGGCTCATTATAACACAATCTATTAAGATATCTCATCTGTAGGCCACCTGCCGCTGGAATCAAGGCCGATTATGAGGCGAACAGATATACTACCGTAATGTCTACTGCCCAAAGTAAATAATCCTGATCCCATTACGACATTGATAAAACTAAAAGCCAGGAAGATTTTTCCCGGCCTTTGTTCCTCACTTATATAACCCCCTGTGCCATCATAGCATCCGCAACTTTCTTAAAACCAGCAATGTTAGCACCCATAAACAGGTTACCCTTGCAGTTATATTCATTGGCCGCCTGGTTTGTTTTGGCAAAAATATCCGCCATAATTTTTCTTAATTTGGCATCTACTTCATCGAAGGTCCAGGAGTAGCGCATACTGTTTTGCGACATTTCCAATCCAGATACAGCCACCCCGCCAGCATTAACAGCCTTGGCTGGCCCAAATAAAATATCTTTTTCTATAAAAAAGTCTATGGCATCGGCTGTACAGGGCATATTGGCCGCTTCAGCAATACACTTACATCCATTGGCAAGCAGTAGTTTAGCATCTTCCAGACATAATTCATTCTGGGTAGCGGTTGGAACCGCTATATCCACCGGCACCTCCCAGGGAGATCGTCCTTCTACCCACTCCAGACCAAATTCATCAGCAAAGTCTTTGGCCGGACGGCGATATACACACCAGAGATCCATTAGAAAATCGAGTTTTTCGCCGCTTATTCCTTCTGGATCATGAACATAGCCATTTTCATCTGCAATGGTAACTACCCTGGCCCCCAGCTGGTTAGCTTTTTGGATAAAGAAAGTGCCTACATTACCGTATCCAGATATGCCAATGGTTTTTCCCTGCAGCTTTTCCCCCCTGGAAGCCAGCATCTCTTCAATAAAGTAGGCAGTACCAAAACCGGTTGCTTCTGGTCGAGCCAAACTGCCTCCCCAGGCCACACCTTTACCGGTTAAGACTCCCTGAAAAGCATCTGCAATTCGTTTGTACTGCCCAAACATATAACCTATTTCTCTGGCACCAACACCGACATCACCAGCAGGAATATCGGTATCCGGTCCAATGTGACGAAATAATTCCGTCATGAAACTCTGACAAAAACGCATAACTTCATGATCGGATTTTCCCCGGGGGTCAAAATCGCTGCCACCCTTGCCTCCCCCCATGGGAAGACCGGTTAGTGAGTTTTTGAAAATTTGCTCAAAACCAAGAAATTTGATAATGCCAAGATTTACTGAGGGATGGAAGCGAATACCGCCTTTATAAGGACCTATCGCACTATTAAACTGTACTCTAAAACCGCGGTTTACCTGTACCTGTCCCTGATCATCTGCCCAGGGTACCCGAAAAATAATCTGCCGCTCCGGTTCAACAATGCGCTCCAAAAGACCTGCTTTTTGGTATTCAGGATGGCTGGCAATCACCGGTTCAAGACAGGTCAGTACCTCTTCAACCGCCTGTATGTACTCAGGTTGGTCAGGATCCCTCGTTTTTACTTCGTCAAGCACATCACTAATATACGACATCAATAAATCCTCCTTCGGAGTAATTACCCAGAGTATAACATTATAATTTTATCATAAGGCCTATGTAGCAGCAAATGAATGCCCTTGCGAGAAAGCTCAACTGGCTTCATCATCTGGCCCAAGGTTCATAAAATAAGAGGCTGTCCTCCTGTTCGTTTTGAACCTTGGGCCAGCCTCTTTATTATTACTTGAAGCGGTTTCTACCGCTGGTTCGCTTTTGAAATAACTCCGCCTCACCGGGCTGGTAAGACTCCGTATACCCAGGTGGCCGCTCCGTTTTTTCCCCGGGATGGAGAGGCGAAATTTTCATCATCAGATCGTCTAGAATCTCAACAGACGTCTTACCCGCTGCAGGTGGGCGTATAGCTTCCAGCCTTACCGCTCGTCCTTCCGCATTGCTGTAGGTTCCTGTTTCCTCGATAGGTGCAGGAATAGGCAGTACTACATCAGCCAGCTTGACCGTTTCGTTCATCACTGCACTGGTTACCAGAACCAGGGAATACTGCTGCAGTTCTTCGGCACTTATTTCGCCTGTACCCACAGGATCCTGGTCATGAATAAACAAAATCGATTCCTCCGCTTGATGCAAATACTGTTCAAGTTGATCAGCTGGCATCTGAAAACCAGCTCGCCAGACCCCCAGTGCATTAACCCCTGGATCAACTAGCAGCAGGCTCTCTCCAGCTGCCTGGTCTTTTCCGGTCAGAAAAACCATCCGGGCCAGTTCTTGGATAGCATCATCACTGAATTCGGCGCCATCGATGACCATGATCGCCTTCCTAGCCTGAAGATATTGTTGAGCAATTTCAACCGCCTGGTTGCCAGGACCAAGATCAGTTTCCACCCCAGCAGTGTGCTGGAGTATGAAAGCATTAATTTCCTGTAATAATGTAATTCCATTCTTATCTGGACAGCAGCGAATCGCAGCCAGATCATCAACCAGAGTTTCTGCCTGACTGAGTACAATCAATCGCGCCCCCTGCTTTACTGCTGCACGAATTTTCATTGGAATAACAGCACTGTTTTGAAAACTGCCTGCCATCAAAATTAAATCACTGTGGTTTATCGCCTCCAGATGAAGAGGCTGGTAATCCGCGCCCAGAATCTCATGTACACCCCGATAAGAATTCTTATAAAAGCTTGACAAATTGAACGTACCGAGATGTTTTTGCGCCAGGACAGCCAATTTTTCTGCCGTCTCAGATGTTGCGGCGGCAGAACAGAAGATAGCTGCGGCTGGATGCTTCTCCCGCAGGGCATGAACCCGCTGGCTGATCTCTTGATAGGCATCTTCCCAGCTACTTTCTAATAGCTGACCATTTCTTCGCAGCAGTGGTTTATACAGACGTTCCTGATCGAAAAGCTGGAAATTCCATTTTCCCTGTGCACAGAGCAGGCTGTTTCGTTCAGGTCGGACACGGAAGATAGTCTGCCCTTTGCTGGCAATAATCTCCTGACAGGCCAAACTACAAAAAGAACAGGAACTGTGAGTCTCATCCAAACGCAAAGGGGTGTTTTTCCCTGCAGCAGCCTTTTCCATTAAAGCTCCGGTAGGACAAACTGCTATACACTGTCCGCAGGCAATGCAGGGGCTTTCCTGCAGCGGCAGGCCAAATTCCGGCTGTATCACTGTATTAAAGCCGCGCCGCACCAAGCCTAGAGCTGCCGCTCCAACGATTTCATCACATACAGTTACACACAGACCGCAAAGTATACACTTGGCTGCATCCCGCATTATATAAGGATGATCATCATGCGGCACCTCGGGGTGTAACTCTCCCTTTAGATCTGATGGGTCTACCCCATATTCCCCGGCATAATGAATCAAGCGACATTCAAAATAATCCTGACATCCACATTCAAGACAGCGCCCTGCTTCTCTCTTGGCCTGTTCTTCTGTCATGCGGCCACTAACCGGCATGAAATCCTTTTTACGCAGCTCAGGTGGACGGCAGGGGATATACACCCGGGATTGCCGGGGAAAATCAGCAAAGGATTCTTCATTCAGGTCATGGCGTTTTTTTTGATAAGGATGCTGTACTGCTTCTACTTTACCCTGCAGGAAGCTGTGAATAAGCTGAGCGGCTTCCTGACCTTGAGCAATGGCTTCGATAGCAATACCCGGACCCGAAACAGCATCCCCGCCGGCAAAGACCCCCGGCAAATTAGTCATATAGCTTCCTTCCTCGATGTCAATGGTATGCCACTGGCTGGCTCTTATTTCAGGAAAAGAATCCATTTGTACCTGCTGCCCAATAGCTGCAATCACTGTATCCACCGGAATGGTTTCCTCTTCCCCCACAATGGGAATCGGTCGCCTGCGCCCTGATGCATCCGGTTCACCCAGCTGCATTTTTTGCATGCGGATAGCAGAAACATGTCCCCCACTACTGATAATTTCTTCCGGAGCCAGTAGAAAGCGAAAAACAACCCCTTCTTCCTCTGCCTCGCGTATCTCACTCTCCTCAGCAGGCATCTGCGCCCGGGTACGCCGGTATAAGACCATTACTTCTTCGGCTCCCATCCGTACCGCTGTGCGAGCTGCATCCATAGCTGTGTTGCCACCACCAATAACTGCAACTCTCTTACCCATTTTTATCTCTTCCTTCAGGGCTACCGCTCGCAAAAATTCAATACCGCCGATAACCCCTTCAGCATCTTCTCCCTGACAGCGAATACGGGAAGAACGCCAAGCGCCTATACCCAGGAAGACCGCATCAAAGTTCTTACGCAAATAGTCCAGGTCTATATCTTGATTGATTCTCACCCCGGTATGGATCTCAACCCCCATACGCTCAATATCCTGGATTTCCCGATCCAAAACCGCCGCCGGCAGTCGATAATCAGGAATACCATATCTCAACATGCCCCCCGCTTCCGGCATAGCCTCATAGATACTTACCCCATGTCCCTGCAAACGCAGAAAATAAGCGACGGTCAGCCCGGCCGGACCCGAACCCACAATCGCAACTCGTTGGCCTGTATCCTCTGGGATAGGAGGAATAACTGCCTCAGAATGATCGGCTCCCATTTCCGCAGCAAAAACTTTCAAGGCTGCAATGGCAATGGGTTCTTCCACTAGGTGACGCCGACATACCTCTTCGCAGGGATGCGGACAGACTAAACCAATCGAAACCGGCAGAGGAATGCGCTCCCGAATGAGCTTTAATGCTTCGGCGTATTCCCCATTGGCAATCAGACCTATATAGCCCTGACAATCCGTATGTGCTGGACAGGCTTCAACACAGGGCGGTCTGCAGTCACCTTGATGATCTGATAATAAAAGTTCCAGGGTTAATCGACGTGAAGCTCTAACTCTAGGGGATTGGGTATGAAGGATCATACCCGGCTGTATTTCTGTGGCACAGGAACGCAGCAGGCGTTGGTTTCCCTCCTGCTCAACCACACACAGGCCGCATGAAGCAGAAGGTTCTACCCATTCATGATGACAGAGAGTCGGAATATCTATTCCATGCGCTCGCGCTGCTTCCAATATGGTCTGCCCTTTACTACCCTGTATTTCATATCCATCAATGTTGATCGGAATCATGACTGTAGTCCCTCCCTTCATCAGTCTACCTGTACCGCATTCCATTTGTCAGGACAGATGTCCACGCATGTACCACAGCGGGTACAGCGGCTTTGATCAATGACAAACGGTTTTTTACGTTCTCCGCTTATACATTCCACCGGGCATGCTCTGGCACATAAACCGCATCCCTTACATTTTTCCGGATCAATGGTATAGTGAATCAGCGCTTTGCACTGGTGGGCTGGACAAGTTTGTTCATAAATATGAGCTTCATACTCGTCACGAAAGTATTTCAGGGTTGTAAGTACTGGATTGGGAGCACTCTGCCCCAATCCACATAGTGAGCTTTCTTTAACATGAAGCGCAATGGATTCCAGCCTTTCTATATCTCCTTTTCTACCCTGCCCAGCACAAATCCGCTCTAAAATCTCCAGCATGCGCTTGGTTCCCAGGCGACATTGTACGCATTTGCCACAGGATTCTTTTTGGGTAAAGTCAAGGAAAAAACGAGCCAGATCCACCATACAGCTGCTTTCATCCATAACCACCATTCCACCCGATCCCATTATGGCACCGGTGGAAGTAATTGATTCATAATCAACCGGAGTATCCAGCAGTGAAGCGGGAATACATCCACCTGATGGCCCTCCCAATTGTACGGCCTTAAAGGCCCCATCCCCTCTAATTCCCCCACCAAGATCATAGATAATATCCCGCAGCGGCATACCCATAGGGACTTCAACTAGACCGCCATATTTAATCTTGCCCGCCAGGGCAAATACTTTGGTACCTTTGCTCTGATCAGACCCCACCGCAGCAAAGGCCTGGCCACCATTTTGAATGATCCAGGGTATATTGGCCAGGGTCTCAACATTGTTAATACTGGTAGGATGACCCCAATACCCATGTTCCGAGGGAAAAGGGGGCTTTAAATGCGGCATACCGCGCTCACCTTGCAGGGAGGCCAGCAGAGCGGTCTCCTCTCCGCAAACAAAGGCTCCAGCCCCTTTTTTTATCTGTAGATCAAAGGAAAAATCACTGCCAAAAATATTGTTCCCCAGATAGGATTTCTGCCGGGCCTGTTCGATGGCTAGCTCCAGTCGTTTTACCGCCAGTGGATACTCAGCACGAACATAAATAATGCCCTGCCCGGCTCCGATAGCATAGCCGGCAATAGCTAATCCCTCTATGATGCTGTGCGGATCCCCTTCCAGCAGGCTTCGATCCATAAAGGCACCTGGATCTCCTTCATCCGCATTACAAACCACATATTTAATATCATCAATAGCATCCCGGGTAGCTTTCCATTTAAACCAGGTGGGAAAACCTGCTCCCCCACGCCCGCGCAGTCCGGATGTTTTTATTTCTTCCAGGCACTCAGCCGCTGTCATATCCAGCAATACCCGCCGTAAGGATTGATAGCCTCCGCTATCAATATAATCTTCGATGGCTTCTGGATCAATCCGTCCACAATTACGCAGCGCAATCCGCACCTGACCTGAGAACAAATCGCTGTCTATATCCTTATCTATGTCCTTAATAGATAAAAGATATTTATTCTCAGGTAGATGGCCTTCACCCAGAGAGCTGACAATTTCAGCTGCCGCTGCAGGGTTCAAGTTAACATAACTATACTGTCGGCCGTCATGCAAGACATCCATCAACGGCTCATAATGGCACATACCTGCACAACCTGTTTTTTTCATCTGTATATCCATTGCCTGCTCATCCAGTACCTTTTGGATGGCATCCCAGACCTCCAATCCACCTGCAGCAATGCCACAGCTGCCAAGACCAATACGAATAATCATGTTTCCACCCCTTCCCGCTGTTCCTGCTCAGTATTAAGGCTGCGAATAACCTTACGAGCTCCATCAGGAGTCAAGGGGCCATAAGCCTGGCCATTAATCATCATCACCGGTGCCAGGCTGCAGCATCCCAAACATGCTGCCTCCATTAAAGTAAACATGCCATCATCCGTGGTCTCACCAATATGAATTTTCAATTCATCACATAAGGCTGTTTTGATCCTGTCCGCTCCGTTTACATGGCAGGCGGTTCCCTGGCATAGTAAAATCAAATGTTTCCCTACCGGCTGCAGGCGAAACTGGGTATAGAAGGTAGCAACCCCATAGACCTTGGAACGCTTCATGTCCAATTTATCAGCAATATATCGCAGCGCAGACAGCGGCAAATATCCGTATAGATCCTGGGTTTCCTGTAATATCGTAATCAGGTTTCCAGCTTCACTCCTGTTTCTAACCAGAATCTCATGAAGTAAAGACAAATCAACATCATCCTGGAAAAAGTGCTGTTCCATGGAGTGTTCATCCTGACATATGCAGGTCATGAACCTCGACTCCTTTCTATGCTAATTTGGTGACAGATCGATGTAGAACATGAAAAGGATATATGTTTATCATATAATATAATTACCCGTATCCAGTAATTAAAATCCTATAAGAGGCATATAGACTATATTCATCTGTTCAACTCTATAAATCATACCGACATGGAACCATCTTATAAACAAAGAATGGCACTACTACCTTAAATATAATGGACAAGGGATAAGTTCCACGGATAATAAGCTATCAGTATGTTTCCTTTACGTCAAGACTTCACAGATTAGTGATCTTGTTATCTTCTTAAGTTGGTATCATATTACGTTGTTAAATTGTTCCTGTATTGACTATTTCATATTGTATAATGACCTTTTTTTTGCATATCTGTACATCATCATCAGGATGACTACTTTATCCTGCCTATAAAACGTGATAACAGCTTCTTATCCACCTATTTTGTGCACTTATAACGTTATGAACGATATATCTTAGTTTGTTCTTGTGAGCACAAGTGCAAAAAAGGATGTTAGCACCATCCTTCAGGCGAAATGAACATTATTAAGCACAAACCGTGTTTTGACAATTGCTCCCTCCTTCTGTATTGTTTAGAATAATAAGTAAGAAGAGCATCGACTGTTACTGAGGGGGTGCATACACTGAAATACATTTCTGTAGTGGTACCGGAAGAGGTTGACAGAGAGCTGCGTTTTGCCTGTGCCGACCAGGCTATAACCAAATCTAAGCTGGTACGGAAATTAATCGAAGATTATCTGGAGGAATGGCGCTCACAATTTGAAGGATCGGAAGGGCGCCCCTACGAACTGGAGGCCAAGGACCGCGATAAGAAATAAACCGACTTTATCCTGTTCGGATATTGGCAACCTGGATGAAAACATCCGGGTTTTTTTTTGCTTTCATTTAGTTATTTTTTTCTGAATTTTCAGACTTTTCCTCCTTCTTCCTCCTTTTTCCTTTCTCTTTCAGTATTTGTAAATTTTATCATATGATGTTATGATAATTACACCCTAAGATGTGATGTTGTTATGTTGTGATAATGGGAAAGGGGGCTAAGCGTATGACCGGTTTAGTGGCTGCTGCTGCCATAGGGATTACGCTCATCAGTGGTACTTTAAGCTGCCTTTATGTATTTAAGAAAGTTTGGCTGGATGTAGATTAATACCCGACACGAGGAAAGTGAGGGGATTTTATGACAGAGCTGCAGAAAGTCTTTCTTTTTTACACTGCTATCTACTTTGTGGTTAAAGGTGCCCTGTTTTTAGGTTTTTATGTGTTTCTAATCATGTGGGAACGTACCGCTCGTTTAAAACACAAAAAGTATCGGGAGATTATAGAGGAAAGACGGCGTTCCGAACAGGAGCGCTGGAAAGTTGCTTATGAGCTTTGTTATAAAAAACAATCTGTACCACTTGCCCCAGCACTAAAAAAAGTCAGTTAAAAACCGGATGGAGTCATCCGGTTTTTTTTGACTTTTTTTATTTCTGTTCTTTAACCGCCAAGCATTGATAATGACAGTCATTACTTAACTCCTGCTTGTTACGGTTTGATGCCTGTTAGCGAATATAGCCCTGAAAAACAGCGACCAGGAAAACAACATAAAAGGCTCCCGCCAGTAAAAGCATCCAGGCACTGATGTGTTTTTTATTTTTTAATTCCAGATACAAGAAGCCTGCTGAGGTCAAAGCCAAAAGTGCGACCAGCAGCGCACTGGACGTTAGCTGCCAATCAGTTAAAAAGATACCCAGCGCTGGTATCAATGAAGATTGAAAGACCATGGCTCCAGTTATATTGCCCAGTGCCAGAGTGTCTTTTTCCCTGGAAATCCAGATAACGCTATTAAGCTTTTCTGGAAGCTCAGTAGCAATAGGAGTAATAATAAGCGCCAGCACAAAGGCCGGGACCGAATAAAGAATCGCTATATGATAAACCGAATCAACAAAAAGATTGGCACCATAGATAATGAAACCCAGGGCAATAATAACCTGCAAAAATACGCGGTAGCGGGGCGGCTCATCATAGCTACGAGCAAAATAACACACCGGCATGTCTTCATCTTCGCCGTTATGGCGGTCTTCATTTAATAGAACCCATACGTACCAGATATAGCCTGCCACTAACACCAGCGCAATTATTAGCTGTATAAAACGGTATTCAGGTGGAATCATCCCGGCCAGAACGGCTACAGCAAAAACGATTACAAAAAATAGTAGATCACGGCTCATGGTATTGTAGTCTGCCACTACTTTTATTCCATGGGTTCTTTTATGACGAAATCCCACTACAGCAACACCGGTTACAAACATTGCCAGAGTAGATAGCATTAAAGGTGCACCTAATATGGCACCAATACCGATTTCATGGCCGGCCTTTTCCTGACCAAAGATAATGGCGATGATAGGAATCAAGGTTTCCGGCAGAGCCGTACCAACTGCAGCCAGAACACTCCCTACTGCCCCTTCAGATAAGTCAAACAGCTTACCCAGCCACTCTACTCCGTTTACAAATAATTCTGCTCCTAGAAGAATAACCCCCAGGCTTATAATCAATAAGAGTATCTCTGTCATCTTTAATGATACACTCCTTCTGCGGCAGGAATATGTATTGAGAATCTATTACTATATTGCACGCAAATTCTTTCCAATAAACAATTAAAGCACTCTCTGGTAGACAAAGCAACGGAAAAAACAAAAACGACTCTTGATAAAGAAAGAGCCGTTTTGTTCTATGCTTTGATTGTTATGTTGTTTATACGTAACAGGATAAGCCGCCGTCAATCATAAATATATTACCTGTCAGCCACCTGGAATCATCACCAGCAAAGAAGAGAATCGCCCCATTCATATCATCCGGGTACCCCACACGTTTCATCGGGAATAAGCGATTTAATTTATCCATTTTGCCTGCAGCTTCTAAGCGATCAATTTCGCCCTGCATCATGGGGGTTACAATGTGTGAGGGACACAGACAGTTAACTCGAACCTCGGGGCCCAGTTCAGCTGCCAGGGCACGAGTGAGCTGTACAACACCGCCTTTTGTAGCACAGTAAGCTGATGAATCCTTTGAACCCAAGACGCCCAGAATGGATGAAACGTTAATAATACTCCCGCCTCCACTCTTCTGCATAAGCGGAAGAAAAATCTGCGTAACCAGAAAAACGCTTCTTAAATTAATCTGATATAGGGCATCGAATTCTTCGACCGTAGTCTTTAAAAAAGGCTTGCGCATGCCTGAACCGGCATTGTTGACCAGAATGTCTAAACGTCCCCATTTTTCTTCCAATTGTTGGGCTGCTGCCTTAACTTCATCATCTTTGGTTACATCAGTTGGACAGGCCAGGGCTTCGCCACCTGCTTTTTCGATTTCAGCTACCGTTTCATGCAAAGGTCCGGGCCGTCTTCCCATAACCATAACCCGTGCTCCCTCAGCTGCCAAGGCAATTGCTGCACCCTGTCCTATACCGGTACCTCCACCGGTTACGACCGCCACCTTACCACTAAGTTTCATTTTGCTTACCTCCATTATATTCTTTTTCGTTCTCCTCAGACCCCAATTCATGATGTCCTGCACCGCTCACAGTGAAAATGAATACCAGAGTTTTCCCGTGCCGATTTATACATTAAACAGTATGATCTTATTAAAATTCTACATCTCTTTACAGGCTTCCTGCCATTACAGCGGGAAATTGATGTTCGTAAGAAAAAGATCTTGAAAATCCTTTTCCTCTGCCAGAGAAAGGTAATGCACCTGTTCGCAAATATGAGTAGCTTCATCCCACTTTTCGTCACTCAGCAGTGCCAGGACAGCACCCCTGGCAGCTGCATTGCCAATATTTTTGACTTTTTCATCGGGAATGGAGGGAAGCATACCGATACGGATTAAATTTTCCGCACGCAAAAAGCTGCCAAAAACACCCGCCAGATAGACAGCATCCAAATCGTCTGCTGTCAAGTTCGCTTTGGTCAGTAAAAGATCAATAGCAGTACGTATGGCTGATTTCGCCAGTTGAACCTGGCGAATATCTTCCTGATCCAGGGTAATGTCTCCTGCTTCCCCAACGGGTATATTCCAGCTGTTTCCCCGGGGGCCCTTTTCAATACTTAGATCCTGATGGGCTTTAGCTGTAAATTGGCCGGAGCCATCAAGGTATTCATGTTTCAACAGCATGGCTATTAGATCCACAACCCCGGAACCACACAGCCCCTTAACCGGTCCATCACCCAATACATCAAAACTCAAGCTGCCCTCCTGTAGCTCCCCTACACGATAGATCGCACCTTCGCTGGCCCGTATTCCACAGCTAAGACCGCCACCTTCAAAAGCCGGTCCTGCAGCAGCAGAAGCAGTCCAGAACTCTCCTCCATGATTAAGCACAATTTCCCCATTGGTGCCTACATCAATGAGCAAAAAAGTTTCCTCCCGGACATCGGCCAGGGTCAAAAGACAGGCTGTGGTATCCGCACCAACAAAACCTCCCAGTTGAGCCAGTGTAAATACAGCAGCGACCGGATTAATATCCAGTCCCAGGTCCCTGGCCTGACACTGCGTAGGCAGGGTAAAAATCCCTGTGTAGGGTGCCAGCCCCAGACCTGATACATCTAAACCCCACAGGAGATGCAGCATAACCGGATTTCCTACCACCGTTACCTTGGCAATGCTATCCTGAAACTGCCTGCACTGATCCAGCATATCCGCAATCATGTTATTAAGGTTGTTAACTAAAATCTGCTGCAGAAGCTGGAGCCCATCAGGATGTTCCAGGGCATAGCTGATCCTGGAAAGCACATCTTCACCATAAACACGCTGCATATTAGTATGGGTAGCAATAGCAAGTTCCTGACCGCTTTCTAAATCATAAAGGGCCGTAAAAAGGCTGGTGCTACCAAGGTCAACTGCCAATCCCAGCAATGAAGGACGATGACGCCTGACCTGCACCACCCGCTGCTTGTTTACAAGTAAGGCATATAATTCCATAGAAGGCCGCCCGGGCCGATCCAATTTAACCAGTTCGTTCAAATTGCCTGGCTGTAAATCCAGCTTATATCCATCCAGGCTTGCTGCTATACGATTATATAAAGGGACAGGATCCTGTGCATCCAGCCCCGGAATAAAAAACTGTTTATATGTAACGGATTCCTGATCAGCATTGACCCGGGACAGGCTGGAAAGGGCAGATTTTTTATCTACTTCCTGTACATCCGGCATCGAAATCTGGCAGTCCCCCAGAACTTTGCAAAAGCAAGCCAGACGTATGCCGTTTCTTATTTCATCAGGCATTAAATGATTGAATTCTTCTTTTTGGGCAGGGTTTACTGCTCCCTGCACCTGTATGGCACATTTACCACAGGTTCCCCTGCCGCCACAAATTCCATGGATATAACCATGTACTTCCAGAACTTCGTGCAGAGTGCTGCCTTTTAATGTCCATATAATTGATTTTTCACCGCTGGGATGAACAGCGATAACCCTAACCTTTTCTGCCATACCCTCACCACATCTATTAAGATTTTGCAACCGATCTTACCAGTCATTTTATCATTGTTAAAGAGGATTTTAGCCCCGAATAAAAAAAGGCGGCTCCAGCCGCCCTGTTTATAACCTTTATTCCGGTTTGTTCTCCGCCATAAGAGCAAAGGTAAATATAAACACCCAGATCAAAGATGATATTAAAGCAATCGTTGCACCGCTCCAATTACCACTGGTTGCGATCAACGCATTTCCCTTAGCATACATGATATTAAATACTACCATACCCACCCCGGTCAGTATGAAAACCCATTTTCTAAAGGCCGCAGGTAATTGAAATTGTTTCGACCAGGTACAGAATTTGATGAACAGATAAATTCCTGCAAATATAATTAAAACTGATATTACAGGATTATTTATCCATGCTGCGGCGGAACCAAATGTAAGCAAAATCTTTCACCTCCCCTGGAAGACTTTCTCTCTTCTGACTATTCTAATACGCTGCTCCGTTCAAAACAACTCCATTTTCTTTAACTGCTATAACGTTCCCTCATAATTATTTCTATTTTATTCTAAAATATTCTCTATAGCTTATTATTTTCCTGCCTGATAAATGTTTTTTCTAAAATTTTACAGGGTAAATCTTACTATCTTTACTTTTCGTTTGCATCTGCCTGCTTCTGTTGTTATAATAGCTTGGTGAGTAAATCAGATAGTCGCGGGCTTAACGGCCTGAGGAAAGTCGGAGCTCCACAGGGCAGGGTGCTGGATAACTTCCAGTAGGGGCAACCCTAAGGCAAGTGCCACAGAAACAAACCGCCCGGTACGTAATATTATAATATTGCAAAAATCAGACTAATGAACGAAGCATTCTGAATGCTGTATTGAATTATAACAGAAGACTTGGTATCGGGTAAGGGTGGAAAGGTGAGGTAAGAGCTCACCAGCAGGCAGGTGACTGTCTGGCTCGGTAAACCCCACTCGGAGCAAGACCAAATAGGGGAACAATGCGAGTAGCCCGCTCCGTTCCCGGGTGTGTCGCTTGAGGTGTCAGGTAACTGGCATCCCAGATAGATGACTATCTAATACAGAACTCCGCTTATAGATTTACTTACCTGTTAACGCCAGAGACCGCTATATAGCGGTCTCTGGCGTTTCTGGTTTAAGTTAGATTATTATCTTTGTCTCCATCAGGATTGGAACGAGGAATCTTACTATTACCTCGGGTCTGTACATGATAAGCAGAGTACTGGCCTTTTTCAATGCGCTCAACAAATTCATCTCTGGTCATTTCCAGCCCGGTTTCCATATCCTGAAAAACTTGATTGGCTCCACTCTCACTTTCCTGAATAACCCTTACTCTTTTTTTCTTCAACTGCATAACCCCTTTCGTACTACCTCGTTATTTTTATTATTGCAGGAAAGTTCTCAAATATGCCTTCATAAATTAATACTAATCTGCGATCAGAAAAAAGACCGCCAACAGGTAAATTTAAAAAAATAAAAATTGTTTGAATTTTTGTAATCTTCCTCCTATTGTGTGTTATATTGTATAATGAGTTTTATTTTCGTTTATTCGTTTATAAGAAGAGGATGGTTAGTATTTAAACTACTGCCCTATAACACTGTTTTACTTTTTCAGAATA
Source organism: Syntrophomonadaceae bacterium (assembly GCA_012840625.1). GTDB lineage: Bacteria > Bacillota > Syntrophomonadia > Syntrophomonadales > Syntrophomonadaceae > DUSB01. Next base: position 2,640 of record DUSB01000103.1, on the reverse strand, counting down.
TTCTCTCTTATTTCCTGTTGAAGGAGGTGAGAAAAAGAAATATCTTCCCCGGCAGCGGAGTGAAGATCATACTATGTCATGTATAGATAAAAGGGTGAACGGAGAAAGCAAAATCAAAAATAAACGTCTTTCCCCCACCCGAATAAGAAGTTAAATATTTTTCCTTAAGGGGTGTTGAAGCGTGTATACAAAAGAATACCAGCGCAAATTGGTTAGTGCTGCAGAAGCAGTTAGCGTGGTTAAGTCGGGAGACATTGTAGATTATGGCTTCTTCTGCGGCAAGCCGGTAGTATGTGACCAGGCTCTGGCGGAAAGAACGGATCTTAAAAATGTCCAGATCTACAGTGCTGTAACGTTGCCTCCGGTACCGGAGGTAGCCAAAAAAAAGGATAGTTTCATCTATAATGATTGGCAGTTCAGTAAAGTATCGCGCATATTACAATCGTATGGTCTATGCCATTATATTCCTATTGTTTATCATGATGCCTGTCGGCTTTATCGCGAAAACATTGCTCCTCACCGCAATGCAGTTATAACTCAGGTAGCTCCTATGGATAAATACGGTTATTTCAACCTGGGACCTCAGAATTCGGAAACTCTGGCTAATATACAGGTGGCCGATACAGTCATTGTTGAAGTAAATAAAAATCAACCCTACTGCCTGGGCGGAGCTGAAGAATCAGTGCATATCAATCTGGTCGATTATATCGTGGAAGCCCCTGAGGACCAGAAGTTGCCTGATTTACCTGGCATCAAGCCCACTGAAACAGATAAAGCTATCGCCAATCACCTGATGAGCTATATTCATGATGGCTGCTGTATACAGCTGGGAATCGGAGGTATGCCCGGAGCTGTAGGAACCGCTATAGCTGACTCTGATTTAAAAAATCTGGGCGGTCATACCGAAATGTTTGTTGATGCCTATGTTGATATGATCGAAGCAGGCCGCATGAACGGTATGGCCAAAAACTTTGACCGGGGAAGGGTTGCCTTCACCTTTGCTATTGGTAGCCAGCGCATGTATGATTTCATGGATAATAATCCCGCCTGTGCCTCCTACCCAGTAAACTATACCAATGATCCCAGAGTGATAGCCAGTCTGGATCACTTCATTTCCATTGTCAATGCCGTAGAAGTTGATCTGTATTCTCAGGTAAATGCTGAAAGTTACGGTACTGCTCAGATTTCTGGTAACGGGGGAATGTGGGATTTCGTGCTGGGATCACAGTGGTCTCAAGATGGCAGGAGCTTTATCTGCCTGTCTTCTACGTTTACTGATAAAGATGGAAATCTGAGGTCTCGTATTGTCCCGTCCTTTGATCCGTCTTCTATCGTGACCATTCCCCGCCAGATGGTGGACTATATCGTTACTGAATATGGTGCGGTACGCTTAAGAGCCAAACCAACCTGGTGGCGGGCTGAGGAGTTAATTTCCATTGCCCATCCAGATTTCCGCGATGAATTAATTAAAGCCGCCCAAGAAAAAAATATCTGGACCAGGACCAATAAGCTCGAATAAGCCGCCGCATAATTAGAGAGCATTTTTATTCAAGCGATTTTTCATGTTGTGCATGTTTTCCCTTTAACAAACGGTACTAAACATTGTTTGCAGCAATGCAGCATAACCGCTGCTCCTAGCAGGCTACAAAAGCTAAATCAATCCGCCGCCCTAATCCCTAATATTCATCACAATAACTCTACCTCTTAATTTAATATCAGCTTTTCTCTTCCGTTTGTATTAAGCAATCAAATTGAGATCATACTGCTGCCAGGTTCTTGCTGGAATAAGAAACCCCAAAGATGATGATAGAAAAGCTTATTTCACTGCAACCTGGCAGCAGGCTTCATTTTTATCATTTTCCTTATTGAAAGGAGTGGTGCAATTAAGTGAAGGAAGTGGTCATTGTCAGTCGATGCCGGACGGCTATCATACGATCTATGGGCAGTCTTAAAGCTTTATCAGCAAAAGACTTGGCATCATGGCAGGAAAGGCGACCATTGAACATACAAGGATTACAACCGCCATGATTGATAGAAATCTTAATAGAAATCTTATAGGACAAGTCTATCCCCATGCCCAGCGTCCCTACCCGGCCGTCGGTGGCTATGGCTTCAGGATTAAAGGAAGAAAGCAATACCTGCAATGTCAATTAAAACTTTAAATCACAACCGATCCAAAATTGCTTTAAGACATTCGGTAGGAGCACAGCGCTGCGGATTATGGTATCACTTATTTTAAAATGGAATGACTGGATCTGACTCTCAAAGCTGCATCTTTATGCGCAGGCGGCGGATCGGTGATGGCTCCCATCGGGAGCAGAAATATATAGGCTTCTTAAAAAAAGGGAGGGATGGACAGTATGGATTTTCGCCTGAATAATGAACAAATAATGATCCGTAACATGATACATGATTTTGCGGATAATGAAATTTTACCTTACTGTCAGCAATGGGATGCAGACAATATTTTTCCATGGGATACGGTAAGAAAGCTGCATGAGCTCGGTCTGATGACTATTGGCGTACCAGAAGAGTATAACGGCCCCGGACTGGATCATTTAACCCAGGGGATGATCGTAGAGGAAATTGCCCGGGGCGATGCCGGTCTGGCTACTACTCTGACTGCCAGTGCTATCCTAG
>DUSB01000005.1 GCA_012840625.1 Syntrophomonadaceae bacterium | reverse complement strand
GTACCAAAGGTCAATTAAAAGCAATGAAACGCGATGATTGGATTCCCGGCGTTGTTTACGGTAAGGATCTAAACCTACCCATTGCCTTCTCTGGTAAAGAGATTAATCGAATTTTTACCCGGCATGGTTATCATGGCGTTTTCTCTCTGGAAATTGAAGGAGAAAACGAACCGCTGATGGTTCTGGTCAGAGAGGTGCAGAGAAATCCCATTAAAGGTAACTATCTGCATGTAGATCTGTTAAGGGTTCGTGCCGACGAAAAAATCAACAGTATGGTTTCAGTACAGCTGCTTAATGAAGAGATCATTAACAGGAAGGGCTTGATCGTACAGACCCTGGCCCGTGAAATTGAAGTTAGCTGTTTCCCCGCTGATATTCCGGACAGCTTTGTGGTTGACTTGGCCGAATTAGAGGTAGGAGATACCATTACGGCGGAGGATCTGGATATTCCAGATAATGTTGAATTACTTTCAGAGGCTGAAACTGTTCTGGCCACCATACTGCTGCCCAGTATGGAAGAAGAGGAAGAAGAGGAAGAAGACCTGGACGAAGAGATGGATCTTGAAACCGAAGCAGAAGAGGGCGAAGCAGCTGAAGAGAGCGAGACGGAATAAGCTTGCTGCGTAAATTTGTAAGGACGGTTGAAGGCCATGCCAGAGCAGGGAAGGAACCGTCCTTTTGTTTACCTTTCTGCTGGAAAAAAAGGACAGAAGAGGAAGCGGTCATGAAAATTGTTGTGGGGTTGGGAAACCCGGGTCCCAACTATAAAGACACCCGGCATAATGTAGGCTTTATGGTGGTGGAAGAACTGGCTCGTCGCCATTCGGTTGAGCGACAGGAGCAAAAATTTGATGCCATCATCGCCCATACACACATCAATCAGGAAAAGGTTTTGCTGATCAAGCCTCTTACCTATATGAATCTAAGCGGGCGTGCGGTACAGGCTGTCGTGCGCTTTTTTAAAGCCGACCTGGATGAGCTGATGATTATCTATGATGATATGGATCTGCCAGTGGGCACCTTGCGCCTGCGTCCCCAGGGAGGTACCGGCGGCCATAAAGGTTTAATGTCCATACAGCAAAGCCTGGGTACTCAGGATTTCCCCCGCCTGCGTATTGGTATTGGCCGGCCCCACTATCATGATCCCGTTGATTGGGTATTGAGCAAATTTCAGAGGGAGGAGAAAGAACTCATCACAGCAGCGATTAACCAGGCTGCAGATGCAATCGAAAGCTGGGTAAACCAGGGTCTTGACCAGGCTATGAATACATACAACCAATAGTGGTGTATACCTGTTGCTGATTTCTGGGAAGCTAAGAAAAAGACAAAAAAGGAGCTGGCAGCAGGTGAAGATTTATTATATTTGTGAGATATGCGAAATGGTCTTCAGTGTGGAAAACAGTACCGGATCAGATGGTTTTACTTCTGTACGCGGGATCTGTGATGATTGTGCCCTGGAAATGGGATTAAAAGAAGACCCGCTTATAACCCAGAAACATTTTTACCATTAATGATCATTTAAAAATAGCGAAAGCATATAATGAACAGTGTAGTGGGGGCTGGTTTATCCAGTGTCCACCATTTAGTTATGGGGAGGACGAATCTTTTTGAACCAGGATCTATTTGACCGTGTTCATGCTCATTTAGAACAGCAGGACGATATCCTCTTGAGTGGTTTATCGGGCAGTGCGCGTATTTTTTTCTTGCATAAAATCTTTCGTACCCGGCGCAGTATTATCTATCTGGCGGCTAACGAAGAGAGGGCTTATGATCTTTCTTATGAGTTAAAGAACATACTGGGTCCAGACCGCGTGTTCCACTTTTTCTTACGTGATTTTGTCTTTATGAAAGAAAATATGTCGGCGGTTGAAGTAGAGCGTATCGTAACCCTTCAGCATATGCTGCTTCATCCCGGGCGTGCTGCTGTCTACATCACCACCCCTGGCGGAATGCTTTATCATATTCTTTCCCCCCGGGAGCTGAGGAATCATTTTATACAGCTGGCGCTTGAACAGGAACAGCCGCAGGAAGAGCTGTTGTCTCATCTGATACAGGCTTCTTATGAAAGAGTAGATACCATCACCCGCCCTGGGCAGGTGGCTGTCCGGGGGGGCATTGTAGATATTTTTCCTGCTGGCGATCTGTCACCCTATCGTATTGAGTACTTTGGTGACGAAATTGAAAGCATCAAAGAATTTAATGTAGATACACAGCGGTCGGGAAAAACACGAGCAAAACTCATTATTCCCCCGGCTGATGAATTGAGCAATGGAGAGTACAGCGCTACTTTATTGGATTATCTACCTGATGGGCTGGTATTTTTTGATGAACCGCGTGAATTTTATAAAGCCCTGGAAAGACAGGGTAAAAGGTATCAGGATTATCGGCGCCAGGCCTTACGGGAAGAAAAAGAGCTGCGCGAACTAAAACTTACCAGGCGCAGCGACATGCAGTCGGTACTGGAAAAGCATCCCATCATCTATCATTCTTTTTTCCCGGGCAACATTCCCCAGGTCGAGGTCCAGCTCTATGAACATATCGCGCAAAAGGAAATGGAACCCTTTCAAAACCGCTATGAAACTGTTTTTGAGCGCATTCATTCCTGGCTGGAAAATGGCTATACGGTCCTGGCTTCCTTCAGCCGTCCCGCCGCTAAAAAGCAGTTTATGCAGGATCTCACTGATCAGCATATCGCTGGAGTTAAATTTATTGACCAGCCGTATGAGAACGGTTTTGTCAGCAATACCTTTAAAGTTGCCCTGATTACCGAGAAGGACCTCTGGGGCAAACGCAGCATAAAGAAAGCAGCCGGGAAAAAACAGGGTCAATCAAAACTATTAATTGAAGATCTGCAGCTGGGTGATTATGTTGTTCATGAAAACTATGGCATTGGTATTTTTCGGGGCGTTACCCGAGAAATTATTGATGGTGTGACCCGTGAATATATTCTACTGCAGTATGCAGGCACTGATCGGCTTTATCTGCCGGTAGACAAATTAGATCTGCTACATAAATACAGCAGTTCCGAGGAACGAGAACCACGTTTGAATAAATTGAGCGGGACAGAATGGGAACGTACCCGCGCGAAAGTAGCCAATTCCATTCAGGATATGGCTCAAGAATTGCTGCTACTCTATGCCGAGCGCCAGGCTACCCAGGGTTTTGCTTTTAGCCAGGATACGCCCTGGCAGGCAGAATTTGAAGCCGACTTTCCCTATCAGGAAACCCCTGATCAGCTCCAGGCCATAAAAGAGGTAAAAAAAGACATGGAGCGCCGCCGCCCTATGGATCGTTTGGTTTGTGGGGATGTCGGCTATGGAAAAACAGAAGTAGCCATGAGGGCAGCTTTTAAAGCCATCATGGATGGCAAACAGGTAGCCATCCTGGTTCCTACCACCGTGTTGGCTGAACAGCACTATCATTCCTTTAGAGAACGCTTTAAAAACTACCCCACCAACATCGGGGTTTTAAGCCGTTTTAAAACCGCCGCGCAGCAAAAAAAAATTCTTCAGGCCCTGCGGGAAGGCGGAATTGACATTATTATTGGCACTCATCGCCTTTTGTCCCGGGATGTTCATTTTAAAGATCTTGGTTTGCTGGTGATTGATGAAGAACATCGCTTTGGCGTAGCCCAGAAAGAAAAAATTAAGGCTATGAAAAAACAGCTTGATGTGCTGAGCCTGTCCGCCACCCCTATTCCTCGCAGCCTGCACATGTCGCTGACCGGCTTGAGGGATCTAAGTGTAATTGAAACGCCGCCCCCGGCGCGCTATCCTGTAGCCACATATGTGATGGAATACAACGAAGAAATCGTTCGGGAAGCCATTCTCGATGAGATAGAACGGGGAGGACAGGTCTTCTTTGTCCACAACCGCATCCAGGATATTCATCATGTCAGGGAGGAACTGGAGAAGCTGGTGCCGGAAGCAGAGATTTGTATTGGGCATGGACGCATGGGGGAGGAAGAATTGTCCCTTACCCTGATGGATTTTGTTCATGGCCAGTATGATGTCCTGCTCTGTACCACCATTATTGAATCCGGGCTGGATATGCCCAATGTTAATACCATTATCATTGATCAAGCAGATCGCATGGGTCTGGCTCAGCTTTACCAGCTGCGGGGGCGGGTGGGGCGTTCCAGCAAATTAGCCTATGCCTATCTGACCTATCGCCCCGATAAGGTGCTGACTGAAGAAGCACAGAAACGGCTGAATGCCATTCGTGAATTCAATGAACTGGGCGCAGGAATGAAGATAGCACTGCGGGACCTGGAAATCAGAGGAGCCGGTAATATATTAGGGCCAGAGCAGCATGGCTACATCCATGCGGTAGGCTTTGATCTCTATCTAAGCATGCTGGAGGAAGAGGCGGGACGCCTGCAGGGACAGACACCACGTGCAAAAGTAAATCCTCAGTTGGATATTGATATTGATTATTATATACCCGATGCCTACATCCCTGATTCAGGTTCTAAAATGCGTCTTTACCGCCGGGTGCTCCTGGCGGCTGATCAGGAAGAAATTCAGGAGCTTCGTACCGAGATGGAAGATCGCTTTGGCCCGGTACCACAGCCAGTTGATAACCTGCTGCAGATTGCCGGGCTTAGAATACAGGCTAGTCAGAAGGATATACGCGGCCTCAGGCGCAAAGGCAAGAGCCTGGAGATTCAGACCGTTCATCCCCTGCCCCCGACATTTATCGAACGCACCCGTCATCTGCAGGTAAAAAAAGTAAATGAGCATACCGTGCTCCTGCGCCCGCAGGGAACATCGCTGGCTGACCTGCAGGGGATTATCCAGAGCCTGTAAGCCGGGGATGGATTACTACCCCCAGCAGAACGGCGCTTACATAAATCAGGTGAATGGGGAGGCTGTGAAAGGTAACCACGCTAGTCTCAAACTGCAGAAAAGTCGTATTGGCGGCAAATGAACACTGGCATAAAGCTATCAGCAGGGCTGCAGTAGGAAGGATCAAAGGGCGATATGTCCTCAGCTTGAAAAAATCTTTCAGCGCCAGCATCAGACTTTGGTAAAAGATGGCTATAGCACTGAAACCAGTAATGAACCACAGCAGTATAAAGAACAGCTCCACGCGTTGAAAATGCGTAAAACGGACCAGTCTCATGCTGGAAAAAAGAGGAAAGCGAGACAACTGGGTGTATTCCGGTCCCAATGTAGCAATAACCATTACGCTGCGCAGCACCAGAACGATAACGGCTATAAGATACCAGATATAGATCTTATGGCTTTTCTCCTGCAGATCATTAAGCAGCGGCAGGAAGAGAGCGAAGGCACTTACTTCTGCATAGGGCCAGTTGGCTCCATAGATTGCCCCGGCCAGCACCGGTTTCCAGTCGGAGAGAACCGGGCTCAAGTTGCTCCACTGGGCTGAAGTGGCAGTCATTCCCAGGCCCAGCAGCACCAGAAATAAAGTCAGGAAAACCAGACTTTCGCCCAGGCGTCCTATAATACCTGGCCCCTGGTATAAAAGATAAGCGGCCAGTAATAAAACAATGGCATAGAGGATAGAATAGGGGAGATCGGGGAAAATCAGCATCAGGAAAGCAGCGATATCATACAAATATAACATCGAGACCACAATTAACAGCCAGACATAAAAGGCGTTGAAAATTTTACCCGTTATCCGTCCCAGTACGACTTCACTGATTTTAAAAATACTGATGCCAGGATATTTTTTTTGTATGAAAAGGATAGCCCACAGAATATATAATCCCACCAGGGATGCCAGTAAACTGGAAATCCAGGCATCCTGTCTGGTCATACTTTCAGGGACGTAGATAAGTGCACTTCCCAGCATGAGGAGAAAGACCAGGAAGGCCAGCTGCTGACTAGACATACGATTGATCATACGGCACCTCCTTTTGTTTTAGCTGGAAAGATGAAAATACTGGTTGAACTGCTGTGCCCAGGGTTCAAAAATACTGATAAGGTCTGCTACATTGGGCAGTATATGCAGACGGTAGTCGGCGTTAATAGCATAGGCCATTGCTATCAAGAGCAGCAGACTAACAATCCCGATAAGCTTCCAGTCTCGATCCCGGACGAGCTGCCTGCCTTCGATTGCGATGGTTAAGGCTATAAAAAAAAGAATTACATAGCGCATCACGTACATAGCGTCGTCTCCATTTCCATATCAGCTTAAGCCCTTAATGAAAAGGGAAGGATTTGGTGGTCAGAGAGGAGGAAAGGATTCGCGTTTCGATTTGCAGCGAGTATTCAATGCCGGGATAAAGCTGCTCCCAATCCTCCTTCAGTTCGGCCCACAGCTCCGGTTCAGTAGTATAAATCAACGCCCCCCACCCTGTAATATCGCTCCCCATTCCTTGTGCTTTACTAATACAGGCGGTGATCTGTCTTTTTATTTCTTCATTAGCAGCCTGTTGTAAATCTTGTACCCGGGGTCGGTTTAAGACATCTTCTGCTCCCTTTTGTTCAAAGAAGTCAAAATCAGCGGTAAGCTGAATATTTACCTGCAGATCCCCAGATGAAGTCCGGTGAAGACTGGATTTTTGCTGCATATGGAGCAATTCCAGCGAGACCTTATCGGTACTCCCCGGCACCGTGATGGTAAGCAATCCTCCCTGGAGACGGGGATTACGAATCCACTGATAACCCATCATTTCGTAAGGGTTCAGGGTTCCGACTACTTTTCTCCCCTTAAATACTGCCCCACCGTTGAGCTTCAAGGTATCCTTCCCATTTAGGGTGGAAGATTCAACAAGAGGTAATACCGGTTCAATACCAGGTGTGGAGAGCTCTCTAACTAATTGGGCAACGTTCACCGGCTGATATTTAAGCAACCGGTCTTTTTGCAGGTTGATAGTATTGTTCAGTCCGAATCCTGAGTTAGGATACAGGGGCATAGGCGTATGCAAAATATCTGCTGCCCTGCTGCCACTAGATACGAAAACCAGCATATTGCGCTGTACGTGTCGGTTTCGTATGGCCAGGTCAATAACATAAGCCAGATCCTTCCGGGCCAGTTTTTCCCCAATAACCAGGGAATTGGCATGCTCATAGAGAGGGATACGGGGAAGAAGCAGGTTCATGCGCCGGGCGGCAGCACCTGCGGTTTGTCCTTCGATCGTCACGGCCAGCATTTGCGTTTCGTTGGCTCCGGTTATCGGCAGGGGGGCAGGTTTGGCCAGCTGCAGTGAAAACAGGATATTATTTTCTGGGGTCAGATCCACTCCCACTGCTGTACAGATGGCAGTATCATTGACATCGACCAGATTCCAGCAGCCGCATAGCAGCGGCAAAAAAAGAATCAGCAGGTATTGCAACCACCTACGCAGCAAAACTTTCACCCCTTCAAAAACGCTTACCCCGGATAATGAGTCCAACCTTTAAGCGGGGATAGCGGTCAATCAAAGAATTGAACTAAACCCAGGCAGACACAGATCAAGTAGACCAGCAAAAAGGCGATGAGATCCCGGGGTTGTTTTCTTTTCAATAAACCGGGCAGCTCCAGCATCAAAATAATAAAAAAAAGAGCGAGAAGCAGAAAAAACATGCAAGCACCACCTTTGTCTAAGACCTGAACTGGAAGGACTTCTCCGTCAGGTAGGTACGACGGATTCTAAACTCAGCCTTTACTTCTGTCGGCAGGCCGGCAAAATGCTGATTCCAGTCGGAGGCCATAGCCTCCCATTGTTTGACATCAGTGTTTTGCATAATCTGACCCCAGCCCAATATATCGCTCTCCAGCCCCTGGCACTTGTTGATACAGCTTTGCACCTGTTTTTCGATCTCTGCTGCCGCCTGTCTTTCCAGGCGGGGAATTTGTCCGCGGCTCAGTTTAAAATCCGTCCCGGTCTGATCCAGGAAATTACCGTCAGCCTTAATATGAATCTTCATAATCAGTTGACCATTTTGTCTGCATGGTTCCACTCTGGTTTGAAAAGTAAGCACCTCCAGTGCAATACTGTCCCGGGCATTGGCCGGAGAAGGAACAACAAACATGCCCCCGGAATGCCTACCGGGCTGCAGCCAGCGATATCCTCTGCTTTCTGTTTCATTTAATTCCCCAATCATCTTTTTGCCTTTAAAAACAGCCGTTCCATCCAGCTGAAGATAGTTTTTCTCTTTTTCTTTAAAAATACTGACCTGTGGAACCGCTGCTTCGACTCCTTCCGTGGATAAACAGTCTAAAAAATTATGAATGGTGCTGGGAACATAAATGCCCAGCTGACGTTCTTGCATAATCAGCATTTTTTCTATGGCCTGTGCCGGATAGATCTCCAGATAACTTTCCGCCTCCAGTATTTCCTGGGCGGTAGCATTTTTACTTACCACTAGGATGGCGTTATGGCGGATTTCACGATTGCGGGCAATCAAATCAACGATGGCGTCGACATCATTCTTAACCAAATCTTCTCCCAGGACAAAGGTGCTGGCATGAAGCCATAAGGGTATGCGGGGAAGAGAAGAAAGGACGCTTCTGGCTGCTTCCGCTCCGGTAGGCCCGGAACCGGTTACGGTTAGAAATTGAGCTTCGCTTGAGCTGCCGCTTTCTTCAGGAGGGATGGGTTTGGCCAGCTGGGTACTGAAAAAGACCGTATCATCTTTTAAATCAGCCCCCAGGCCTACAGCAATAACGCTGTCATTGATATCCAGCGCGTTACATCCTGTACAGCTGGCGAGCAGGCTGCTGAGCAGAATTAGAACCGTCCACTTGATCCTCATCTTAACCCCCCGTATTTTCCTTGCTCTTTTGGCGAACAATGTTTTGCATCCCATCCATATAAGGGCGCCGTATAGTACGATACCAGGGGCGGCGTAGCAGGATATCGCTCATCTCTCTCCAATTAAAGGGCGCTATTGGTTCCATATAAGGCAGGCCAAAAGAGGATAGGCTGACCATGCGGATCAGCATTATAATCAGCGCAATCATAATACCCAGCAAACCAAGTACCCCTGCCGCGACCAGAAAGGCAAAACGGGCGATACGGACGATGACCCCGGCATTATAAGAAGGGGTTACAAAGGAAGCAATACCTGTAAAAGCTACGATAACTACCATCGGAGTTGATACCAGTCCCGCGCGCACGGCCGCATCACCAATAATCAAAGCCCCCACAATACTGACCGCCGGACCAATGGCCCGCGGCAGACGCAGCCCCGCTTCGCGCAGCAGTTCAAAGGTAGCTTCCAGCAAAAGAGCCTCTACGAAAGCGGGAAAGGGCACTCCCTGGCGGGCAGCGACAATGGTTAGCAGCAGAGCCGTAGGAATCATTTCATGGTGATAACTGATAACGGCTACATACAGGGATGGCAATAGTAAAGCAATGCAAAAAGCGGTAAAGCGCAGCAGCCGGAACAAAGAAGCCGGAATGAAATGAATATAATAGTCTTCCGGGGCCAGCCAGTAGCGGGGAAATGACACCGGCAACACCAGTACCATCGGTGATCCATCCACCATGATAAAGATCCGGCCCTCCAGGACATGGGCACAGACGCGATCCACTTTTTCGGTATGTTCAAACTGAGAAAAAATCGTGGTCCGGTGATCAGCGATAAATTCAGCCAGGTACTCGGTGTCCAAAACACCATCGATATCAATCATTCCCAGGCGCTGCTTGACTTCTTCCAGCATAGCGGGAGGAACAATACCATCAATGTAGCCAATGATGACATCTGTTTTGGTTATACGCCCCATTACCATATGTTCCATTTTAAAGTTGCTGGATTTTATTCGCCGGCGCAGCATAGCGGTATTAAAGCGCAGGGTTTCGGTGAAACCCTCTTTGGGACCAAAAATAACCACTTCATTTTCCGGGGCATCAATGGGTCGAGTTTGCCAGGAGCGGGTCCCGGCTACCAGACCCCGATCAAAGCCATTGACCAGCAGCACCGTATCCCCAGAACTAATATGCTCACATACTTCCTGGATGCTGGCCAGCGTTTTCAACTCGGCCATGGTTACCAGATGTTGCTGCAGGTAGTCAAAAACGTTTACCTGCGACAATTCATCCTGCGGAATCATATTCAATTCCACCGTCAGAGATTTAAGGATGTTTTCTTCTACTTCCCGGCGATCGGCCAGGCCATCAAAGTAAATCAGAAAGCCATCCACTTTTACTTCCTGACCAAAGGTAAAAGGTTTCATTACTACATCTGAACAGCCAGTCAGAAGTGTACTCAATGCATCGATATTGTCCTGCAGAGATTTGGAGATGGGCAGATCAATAGGAGCAGTCTTTGTTTCATTATTTTGTCCGGCTTTCTTATTGATATAACGCATAGCATGATCTCCTGTATTATTTCCTATTTAAATCCCTTAAATGGCTGGTCTATACATTACAGCTAGTTTCTGTTTAAAAAAAAGGATTATTCAGCTTTTGCTGATAAAATTGCTTCGGGCATAGAGGGCTTGAACAAGCTGATGATAAAAAGAATGCTGGGTATGAGGATAAAAAAGCCTCCATATACCACCATGACAAAGAACAGCCTAGTCTGGAAAAGCTGGAGAATATTATCCGCTATCTGCATGGCCAGTACGCCGATAATTAAACTGCTAGGAGCAGCCAGATAACGGTAATCACTTAAGCGAAACACCTGCTGACAGGTATAAAGAGACATAAACCAAAAAAAACTTATGGAAGCATAAATACCCAGAATCCAGATGCTAATAAACAAAATATCAATGTTCTGGAAAAAGCGGCCAATATTTATCATGGTCACCATGATAAAAGTGGGAAAGGCATATAGTTCTGCGCTGAAAGCACCCAGAGTAAGAGTCGTAATCAGTGTAGCCAGCAGCATTAACAACCAATAGCTGGCTAAACTCGCGGTAAAGGTGCTGCCAATCTTTCCCGGATCATCAGAAAAATAAGCAAAGGTTAAAACCGGCATAGAGCGGGCAAAGATAGCCGTCATGAGCAGAACCGCCAGCATAAAATGATCTATTCTCATCATGGACCCGATAGGGAGAAGATTACTGATATGCATATCCTGAGGCAGTGCCAGTATAAGGATGATGAAAACAAAGGGCAGACCGATCAGCACCACCAATTCAAAGCTACGTATCAAGGCATTAAAACCGCTTTTGAGGGCAAACAAGCCTACCAGCAGCAGCACCCCTACCAAAACGCTGAGAGGTGTTCCGGATACTACGTGGGTTTCAATAAAATCTACAAAAAAGCGCAGATCAATGGCAGTAATCATTATGAAGACCAGGATATAGCTGCAGCCCACTACCCGACCTAGCCATGTGCCCAGATAGTCTTCCAGGAGCAGAGGAAAGGGCTGCGGGCTTTTCCTGGTAATCTGTATAAGCAGGAGCATAAAGATAAAACAGGGCAGGATGGCAGCCAGTACAGCCAGCCATCCATTATGAGCCAGAAGGCTGTTCATATAGCGGGAGATTTCAAGATAAGCCACCGGTGCACTGCATACGACCAATAGGCAATAAAGCTGAAATGGTTTTATCTTCAATCGTAATCGATCGCCTTTCTTGCTTGATAACGTGGCTTATTGTTACCCAAACTGGATAAAATTAATCAATAGCAAGCAAGAATATGTTAATTTTGCAGCTGTTTGCTAAAAACATTTTTCTAGCCTTGATGGTAAAAAGTGAATAAAAGGGTATTTTGAGTTATATACTATCACTGAGACAAAGAAAAGATTTTGGATTTTCACAAAAAGGAGGGATAGTTGTACAATGAAAGCAACAGGCATTGTCCGCCGTATTGATGATCTGGGCCGAGTCGTAATTCCGAAAGAAATAAGAAGAACCCTTCGTATACGTGAAGGTGACCCTCTGGAAATTTTCGTTGATCGCGAGGGTGAAGTTATATTAAAGAAATATTCTCCCATTGGAGAGCTGGGAGATTTCGCCAAAGAATATGCCGAATCCCTGCACGAGACTATTGGTCATATTTCGATGATTGCGGATCGAGATGTGATTATAGCGGTAGCAGGTGCGAATAAGCGGGAGTTCCTGAGTAAACCAGTAGGCAAACTGCTGGAGCGCTGTCTGGAGGAACGCAGCACCATAGTTATGAATGAGCTGGATAATCCCACCGATGAGAATATGCATATTATACAGGTTGAGGATCGCGACTATACGGTAAAATCTCAGGTAGTTGCCCCTATTATCACCCAGGGTGACCCCATAGGAGCTGTACTGATTGTCAGTAAAGATGCCGGAGTAAAGATGGGGGAGATGGAAGTAAAGCTGGCTGAAACCGCAGCAGGATTTCTGGCCAAACAGATGGAGCAATAAACACCATCCTTTTCGCAGCCAAGCGGCCTTCATCAGGCCGCTTTTTTGGTGGGACAATCAAGCCGTTATACAGAGTTCCTTTACGGCTATACTTAATGAAAGCAGTAAAATCTTGCAAAACATGTCTTTCTGGTGATAAAGTAATACAGTATGATGGATTATAGTGCTTATATAACCGGGGAGGAAAACCATGGAAGAGAAAGGAAGCTTCCTTAAGGGAGCTTTGATCTTAAGTATCGCTGGTGCGATAAGTAAGTTACTGGGAGCCATTTATCGTATTCCCCTGGGACGATTATTAGGTGGAGAAGGGATGGGCCTTTACCAGATGGCCTATCCCATTTATACGACTATACTGGCTTTAGCCACTGCCGGGGTGCCGGTTGCTATATCTGTACTCGTTTCCCGCAATGAGACCAGAGGCTTTAGCGGGGATAGCAAAAAATTATTCCGCGTATCTATGCTGGTACTGTTTGTACTGGGCTTATTGTTAAGCATTCTGGTTATACAGTGCGCACCGTTTTTAGCCACCACGGTCTTAAAACAACCGCGTGCTTATTGGCCGATTGTTGCTGTAGCGCCCGCCATCTTTTTTGCCTCATTGATGTCGGTTTATCGAGGCTATTTTCAGGGCCATCAGGATATGACCCCTACCGCTGTTTCCCAGGTCGTTGAACAGCTCTGTCGCGTAACCGCCGTTTTGATTTTAGCTTTCTGGCTTTTTCCCCGGGGTTTAGAATATGCAGCAGCGGGGGCTACTTTTGGCGCCGTGGTAGGGGGCATAGCCGGGTTAATCGTGCTGATGGTCTTCTATTCTCGCTTTGAGAAAAGACATCCGCGTGACCAGATTCTGCAGTATTCCGGCACCCCCTCTTCCCAGCTGGCCAGAGAAATGATCAGGCTGGCCATTCCAGTTTCTTTTGGAGCGGTGGTGTTCCCCCTGGTACAGGTTCTGGACGCCGTGATTGTGCCCAGCCGCTTGATGGATATTGGCTATAGCACCTCACAGGCAACAGCTCTATATGGTTATTTATCCGGTATGGCAGCGGTATTGATCAGTTTGCCTACTATTTTTACTATTTCCATATCCACCAGCCTGGTTCCAGCTATATCGGAGGCCAAAGCCCAGAAGAAACGTGCTCTGGTTAACAACCGCCTAAATTATGGTATGCGGGCTGGTATGATTATTTCATTTCCCTGTGCGGTAGGTCTTTATGTTCTGGCAGCAGAGATCTGTGATCTGCTTTACAATGCTCCGGAAGCGGGTGTTCCTCTGGAACCACTGGCCTTTTCCTGTATTATGCTGGCCGCTTTCCAGCTTTCTTCTGCCGGTTTGCAGGGGATTGGGCGACCTGAAATAGGTATGCGTAATCTGATTATTACCGGGGCGATCAAGGTTTTCTTTAATTATACCCTGACGGCTATACCCGCCTTAAATATTAAAGGTGCCGCCATTGGTACCGTCCTGGCTTTCTTGATTGGTTCCCTGTTAAACCTTATTGCCCTGCAGCGTCTGACCGGGGTACGTTATGAAATAGGTCGGATGATTAAAATCGGGCTCATAGCCATATTGATGGGGATCGCGGTACATTTTGCCTACATCTTTATTGCGGCTTATGATATTCATACCTACATTGCTACCCTGCTGGCGATCACACTGGGAGTCATCATTTATGGTATAGGCTTGATGCTGGTCAAGGAATTTGATATTGATATGATCAAACGTATTGTAAGCTAGTGAAACACAGAGGCAGTTCTCTTGTTTTCATTTTCCCCCTGGTTCTAACTGGATAAAAAGCAGGTTGAGGATGAAACGCGAGGGCCACCCCCGTGTTTCATCCCCGTATTTTAGGATTAGACAGAGGAGGTAATGGGGATGAAGCGAAATGGAGAGGCGATGGAGGAGCTGATTGCAGTAATGGAAAGACTGCTGGCTCCGGATGGATGTCCCTGGGATCGGGAGCAGACCCATGAATCCCTGGTTCGTTATCTTATTGAAGAGACTTATGAAGTAATTGAAGCTATTGAGAAAAAGGATATGCAGTTGTTGCAAGAAGAGCTGGGAGATCTGCTTTTGCAGGTGGTCTTTCATGCCGCTCTGGCTGAACGTGAAGGGGCCTTTGATTTTGCCGATGTGGCCAGTGGAGTCAGCGGCAAGATGATTGCCCGGCATCCGCATGTGTTTGGGGATATGAATTTAAAAAGCAGTGATGATGTTATGGAGGTATGGGAAAGCTTTAAAAAGAAAGAAGGCAAAAAACACCTCCTGGATGGCATACCCAAAGGGATGCCGGCCTTAATGCGGGCGGAAAAGGTACAGGAAAAAGCCAGCCGGGTTGGTTTTGATTGGCCCGACGCAGAAGGAGCACTGGAAAAATTTAAAGAAGAAGTGGACGAGCTGGTCCAAGCCGAGTCAGGCCCGCAGTTAGAAGAAGAAATGGGAGATGTACTTTTTGCCCTGGTAAACATTGCCCGCCTGAAAAATATTGAACCCGAACAGGCCCTGCAGCACAGCAGTGATAAATTCATCCGCCGCTTTGAATACATTGAGAGCCAGTTACAGCAGCAGGGGAAAAGCTGGGGGCAAAGTGACCTGCAAGAAATGGATGCTCTGTGGGATGAAGCGAAAAAGAAAGGACTATAAGCATAAAGAAGATATGGCTTTGGGGTAGTATTTTAAAAAAAAACGATGAAAAGCAGGAATCACCGATAGAAGCGCGAATTAGCCATGATAGACAGTTTATAAGAATCCAGGAATCAGGATAAGGAGGGATATCTTGAATAAGACAGAATTAATCAGTGAAATTGCTCAAAAGAGCAACATGACAAAAAAAGATGCGGAAAAAGTGGTCAATGCTTTTTTTGCTACGGTGGAAGAAGCGCTAAAAGCGGGGGAAAAAGTTCAACTGATTGGCTTTGGTACCTTCGAAGTACGTGAACGTAAAGCACGCAGAGGCAGAAATCCACAGACCGGCGCTGAAATTGAGATACCGGCTACCCGCGTACCTGCATTTAAGCCTGGAAAAGCATTGAAAGATGCTATGGTCTGATTCGGTATGCGCCTGGATAAATATCTAAAAGTCGCACGGATTATCAAACGCCGGACCGTAGCCAAAGACTTCGCTGAAAATGAAAGGATAATGGTAAACGGACGCATTGCCAAACCATCTACCGAGGTTAAAAAAGGAGACATCATTACCATACGCAGCGGAGACCGTAAAACCGTTTATGAAATTCTTGATGTGAAGGATCACGTAAAAGCAAATGAAGCTAAAGACTTATACCGAATCGTAGAATAAATATCACACGCCTTCAGGGGAAAAACCTGAGGGCTATTTTTTTGTCATAAAACCCATCGGAGCGCATATTTTTTAGAGAGAAGGTATGATATGTAAATATATACAAGGAGGGAACAGAGTGGCTGAGCATTCTGTAAATTTACTCGATCGCAGCCAGGCCAATTTGACCGGGGTATCGAAAGTGGTTACCTTTGATGAAAAGGAAATCATACTGGAAAGCAGCATGGGTTTTCTGGTGGTTTCCGGGAATGATCTGCATATTACCATGCTAAATTTGGATGAAGGCAAGGTTGAGCTCCAGGGAACGGTAACTAGCATTGAATATAATAAAGCCCAGGGTGGCGATCTAAAGGTTAAAGGCAGAAATATCATGAATCGTCTTTTTAAATAGGGGGGGATCCTATTGACAGGGCTCATAGCCCAGGTTGAAGCCTTTGCACTTACCCTCCTTTTAGGGATGCTTGCTGCCGTACTGATCCATTATTATCAGCTGAGCATCCGCGTAATGAACATTGGCAGGTATACCCTTTATTTACTGGATATCCTGTTCTGGATCATGATGCTAATACTTATTTTGGCCGGCATTCTGGCCATTAACCAGGGTGAGCTGCGTATTTATGTTTTCATAGGCCTGGTGCTGGGAGCCCTGGTCTACCTGCGCTGCCTAGCCCCCCGTACCAGCAAGGCCATACATAGTGCCGCCCTCCATACGGCTCGCAATATAAGCCGCCTTTCTGCTGCGATAAAAATTCCCCTGCTCTTTTTGCATACCCGCTGGCAGCTGTTCAAACAAAGCAAAAAAAAGCCGCCGCCATCCCGGGAAGAATAAAAATCTACTGCCGACAAGCAGGATTTTTTACTGGCATCTCGAATTCAAATAAAAGAGTAATATATTTGTCCACAATCTGTGGATAATTTGTGGATAGTGACTGGTTGATATGCATATAGAAATCAGGGGTGCCGAGAAATTAAGCTTCCGGGAACGGCAGGTGGTCGTTTTAAAAGAGATGGGTAAAACAACCGAAGAGATTACACGAACGCTGAAAATCAGTGCTTCTTCCGTTGCTACCTTGTATAGTCGTGCACGCACCAAGGGGTATGAAGTAGTCATCATTATCCCTGGAAATGCTCTGGGGATTTTTGGTGAGGAGGATGAAGATCTTGCAGAAGAATAAAAGATGGCAGAAAATATTTATTGTCCTGATTTGTGTGGTTTTTATGATCAGCATTGTGCCCCGAGTGAAAACCATTGTGGAGTTAACGGCCAGAAAAAGAGCTCTGGAGCAGGAAAAGACCCGTCTGGTCCAGATCAACCAGAAAAAAGAGCAGGAATTAGCTGAATTACAACACCCGGAGGCCATTGAACGTATTGCCAGGGAACAGCTGGGCATGATCAAAAAAGGAGAGAAAGTCATGATTTACTCCGTACCGGACAAGGAAAGATAATAATCCGGTTGACTAGTACCCCAAGCCATACTACAATTAAGGTAGTATAAATTGAGGAGGATCATAACTTTTATGCCTACTGAACAAAGCAATATTGCACCTGGAGAAATTATTGATGGGAGAGTCCAGGGGATTACGAATTTCGGCGCTTTTGTAGAATTACCCGGCGGGAAGGTCGGGCTGGTTCACATATCGGAAATCGCTGATACCTATGTGAAGGATGTCAAGGATTATGTTAAGGAAGGCGATAATGTTCGAGTAAAGATACTAAACATCTCAGGTAAGAAGATAGGCCTATCTATTAAGCAGGCGCTTCCTCCTCGGGAAAGAGTGCAGCCATCACGAACTGAACCGCCAAAGCAGAAGAACCAGTTTAGTAGAAATAGGAAACCTGAACCTGTTACGTTGGATGATAAAATTGCAAAATTCCTGAAAGAAAGCGACGAGCGCATGCAACCTTTAAAAAACAGAATGGAACCTAAACGTCGTAACAGGAGTTAATTAATATAAATTAAGCGCAAAAAAGCACTTCCTGGTGAAGTGCTTTTTTATTGAATAATTATGGAAAAGGAGAAAACCATGAAAGCCGCCATTGATCTCGGAACCAATTCCTGCCGCCTGCTGATTATGAACCAGGACAATGAAACGGTCTATCGAGACATACAAACTACTCGCATTGGCGCCGGGCAGACCCATAGCAGCAAAAAAATCAGTCCGGCGGCGCTGCAACGTACCCTCGACTGTCTGCAAGAATATCGCTATCAGCTGGCAAGACACCAGGTCAGCCGCTACCGGGCTGTAGCCACTGCCGCGGTAAGAGAAGCCAGTAATCGAGAAGAAATGATTCGCTACCTAGCCGCAGCAGCAGATCTGGAACTGGAGATCATCAGCAGCAGGGAAGAGGCTTACTTGAGCTATATCGGTGCCACCACCGCCCTGCAGCTTTCCAGTGCACCGCTGCTGGTAGATGTGGGCGGGGGAAGCAGTGAATTCATTTGTCCGGAAATAGGTCTGATATCGTCTGTGCCGGTTGGGGCAGTACGGGTTAAAGAATTGGGCCTGGATCCAGGCATGATACGCGCTTCTTTTCTGCCGCTGCTGAATGCGATTCGCTTACAGCAGAGCCGGCCGCTGGTTTTTGTCGGCGGCACCGCCACTTCACTGGCGGCTATCAAACTGCAGCTGCAGGACTACGATGCACAGCGAATAAACGGCCAGCTTATCCGTCGTCATGAGCTGGAAAGAATCTACCATGATATCCATCGCATGCCTCTGCATCGTCGCCGCCACATACCTGGCCTGCAGCCAGAAAGGGCTGACATTATTGACAGCGGCCTGCTTATCCTGCTTATGATTACCAGCTGTCTGGGCAGTGAAGAATTTTACGTCAGTGACCATGACCTTTTGCATGGGATCATTTATTCTCTGTAAGCCGGCGTATACGATCGGCTGCTGCCTTCAAGGCCGGTTCTTTTTTTAATGACTCGGTATCGGTGATGCCATTACAGTTGGTAATATAGATCCTGCCATACCCATCCCCATATTGATTATGCAGATCCACCATGAGACCGATCACCATCAAGCGTCCTTCCTCCATGCGCTTAAGGATAGCCTTATCTTCACGCAGGCAGTTAATCTGTACATCTACATTTAATTCCGCCATTTCTGCATAACATCGCGCCTCATCTTGGTTGGGGGCGATACGTTCCCCTTGCCCCTCTTGCAGCGAATTTTTCACCATGTCCAATTCAGCCTTGAGGGCGGCCGGTTCCTCTTGATAGTCGGAGTTGCTGGCCTTGATAGCTCCGCAATCCGTGTGTCCGGCTACCAACATCAGCGGTGTGTTCAGATGCAGCAGTCCGTATTGTACCGAACCCTGACTGTTGCGAACCTGATTGCCGATGTTCTCAATACAGAAAACGCGGTTAAATGGATCACCCAGTATGGTACTGGGGACCCTGGCATCACAGCAGGTCAGCAGAGTA
This sequence comes from Syntrophomonadaceae bacterium, assembly GCA_012840625.1. GTDB lineage: Bacteria > Bacillota > Syntrophomonadia > Syntrophomonadales > Syntrophomonadaceae > DUSB01. The sequence goes on along the minus strand of DUSB01000005.1, from coordinate 9,658 downwards.
GCAAAGGGATGCTGAGCGTAGTCGCCGGCGCGAAATGAATCGAGAGGAAAATTTTTTTCAAAGCGGGCCAGTTCATTCTGCACAATAGTAAATAAATCACCAGTATTCTCCACTAAAAACCCTCCCTAAACCATAATAAACATTCATACTATATATAAGAAAAAACTATAGTACATAAAACTTCGCAGGTATCAGTAATTTTTTGCCGAAATATTTTTGACGAAGATAATAATTTGGGGTGAAAAGTAATATTGTATATAATATTAACATTATGACATATATTCCCCAAAATTTACTAGATAAATCAAACGTTTTTCCATAAAAAGCAAATAAACCATTGATAAGTGGTTTGTATTTACATGAAAGGGGGGTAAAAAAACCTAATTGCTTGTTTTTAGATAAGAATAAAAGAAGGAGATGAAGGTTGGATGGGTTTTTTAACTCCTGCAGAAATTGCAGTAGCAGCAAGTAATGCGGGCAAAGCGAAGACGGAATTGCCGTTTTTGAAAATGGTTGCGCTGGGAATTCTAGCCGGTGTCTACATCGGTTTTGGAGCCAACCTGGCCACCAAGGTGGGAGCCGCACCTGATGCCGACTCGGCTATAGGCATATTCCTCTTTGGCGCCGTGTTCTCAGTAGGTCTGATGCTGGTGGTTATTGCCGGGGCTGAACTGTTTACCGGTAATAACATGGCCTGTTTTATTTCGGCTTTGAATGGACAGGCTACCTGGGGTGGACTGCTCTATAACTGGGTGGTCGTTTATTTCGCTAATTTCCTGGGCTCATTATTATTAGTTTACATTGTTTTTTGGGGAATGTTTTGGGCAGCACCAGATGCAGCCACCGGTGTGCTGGGGCTTAGTGCTATGGGGACCAAAGCGGTAGCCATTGCCAATAGCAAGATGTCTCTAACCTGGTGGGCTGCTTTTTGTCGTGGTATTTGCTGTAACTGGTTAGTCTGCCTGGCGGTGTGGCTGGGCTTTGCTGCCAAAGATGTGATCGGTAAAATCTTTGGTATCTTCTTCCCTATTATGGCTTTCGTATCCAGTGGTTTTGAGCACTGTGTTGCCAACATGTTCTTTATTCCTATGGGTATTACCATTGCCGATAAGGCTCCTGCTGCTGTAGCGGAAGCAATGTCTATGGCCCCCGGTCAAGTAGCCAGTTTCTTCTCTTATGGCAACTTTATCAACGCCAACTTGATTCCAGTTACGCTGGGTAATATTGTCGGCGGGGCTATATTCGTAGGCATGTTCTACTGGTTTGCTTATCTGAAGAAATAAGTTTAAACTTGCCTGCACGATAAAAAGCCCTTCTGTTTGAAAAACAGAAGGGCTTTTTTAAGACTAGGTTAGCTTATTCAGAATAAGAATGTTCTGCCAGCCATTCCGATATGATGGGGTAGGCATTGTTGAGGGCATAATTGCCGAAAACCAGACCGCCATGACCTACTGGGAGAACATGATAGCTTTTATCCTCGGATGATACACAATCCATAATAAAGCGAGCCTGTTCCGGCAGCACCAGATGATCTTTCTCCCCAGCCATCACCAGCATATCGGCTTGAATATTGGATAGATGAACGGGGATTCCCCTTAATTTGAACTGATCCTGAACCAGTTTATTTTCCTGGTACAGATCTTTAATCCACTGCCGGTATGCCTCCCCCGGGAAGTTAATATTGTCATTGACCCACTTATCCAGGGCTTTCCAGGCTTCCACCGGGGTTCCTTCGTCGATGGTTCTCCATAAGCGGGTATAGGTGCCCCAAAAATTATTTACCGGCCGCAGCATTTTCACGCCCAGATCGATAAAGTTTTTGGGAACCAGCTGGAACGTATCCGTTACCCGGTCAGCATCAAATCCTGGTATCTGCAGCCAGACAGTGGACAGGCCTGCATCGGTAAAATCGATGGGGGCGGCCAGCAGAACCAGGTTTTTAATATGCGGTTGCGGGAATAAAGCTGCGTACATACTGGCCATGGTACCGCCCATGCAGTATCCACACAGTGTGATTTCAGAACAGCGCGAATAGAAGCAGACTTTATTCACCGCCCGGTGAATATAATCAAAAACCAGATCGCCAAAGCCCAGGTTACGATCTTCCCAGTAAAACTCACCCCAGTCCAGCAGATAGACATCAAAGCCTGCTTCCACCAGATGCTCAATGAGGCTCATGCCGGGAATCAAATCCAGGATATAGGGTTTATTAATCAGGGCATAGACAAATAAGATCGGTGTTTTGTATTGATGCTCTCCATCAGGGCTGACATAGCGATACAGGCGCGCTTTGTTTTTCCGCCATACCACATCCTTGGGTGTGAGGCCGGTCTGTGGTTCGGGATCAAAACTCAGCATACGCATCCACTTCTGACTGGTATCCATCATGCGGTCCAGGCTTTCCTGCAGTTGAGCGCCTATTTCATCAGGATTACCTTTGACCCAAAATTTATCCACGCTTTATCCCTCCGCCGCTCTTTCATTTTCCATTTTCCTGCCAGCAGGGCTTATCAACCACATGCTGCCGTGGGGGGATGACGATAGCCTCTCCATCCATAAGCAGCTCGTTATACTGATTTACACAGGTGGTACGCAAGCGCACCCGCCCCCGCGGCATTAGTTCTATAACTTCGGTTTGCGCTCGGATGGTATCGTTGATAAAGCAGGGCTTAAGGAAGGAAAGAGACTGATCTTCGTATATCGTTCCCGCCCCTGGCATCTGGTTGCCGACTACATTAGAAATCAATCCCGCCAGCAGCATGCCGTGTACCACACGGGTTTTAAAATGTCCGCATTGGGCTCGCATCTCATTCACATGCAACCAGCTAAAATCTCCGGTTATGCCGGCATATATATATACATCTGTTTCCGTGATGGTCTTTTCCACATAACCTGTATCGCCGACCTTAAGTTCACTGTAGATGTGTTCAATCACGCTGTTAACATACCTCCTCGGATACAATGGATAGCAGTTAAGATTCATCTTTGGTATCCTCCGCATCTTCCTTGCTCCCGGCTTTCTTACTACTAGAAGCTTTGCTTTTTTTGCTGGTGCTGGCCGCCTTGCTCTTGCTCTTGCTCTTACTACTGGTGGCAGCCTCCTCTTCTGTTTGTAGGGATGCTACCTGCTTGCGCAGGGTTTTTAATTCTTTTTCCATGGTCTGAATTTTTTTCGTCTGTTTGGCCTGGGTTTCTATTAATTTATTCTGGGCATCAATTAAGACGGTCAGGCTTTCACTGACGTGGCGTGCAAACTCCAGGTTTTGCATTTCCAGCAACTCCATCTTATCCTCAACCGCCAGAATAAGTTCTGCCACCCGGGCAATATCTTTTTTCGATGGTATAGCCTGTTCAGCCATAAAGCGATCCATGTTTTCGCGGAAAAGTTTTTCAAAGGACAGATGCATATCTAGGGTTTGAGTCAGGACCTGGACAAAACTATCCGTACTGACATATTCACGAAAAGCATCTGCCCATGCCTCTTCCGTTTTAAAATAAAACTCCTTCCAGAGCTCTACAAAGTTCGGAAACCACATGGATGCATCCTGGGTGTTCTGGTTTTTATCATCTGACATGAATGGTTCCCTCCTGCTTTCGACTAGTAAAGATTAACCAGGCAGGCCAGCTATAGTTCATCTACTTTCTGCTCCAGATCCTCCACCTTTTTATTCAGGTCTTCAAAATAACGGTAGATGGGATTATCCATGTTCTGCATAGCAATGTTGATGGATTCCTGCATCATTTTTTGCAGCTGGATTTGATTGTTCTTCATCTGCAGGAATAGGCCTTCGGCTACTTTGGCTCCTTCCTCGCGGTTCAGTTTACGCTGTTCAATATAACGCTGGCTCATCGCTTCGATTTGTTCCTGTGTCCAGGAAAGGCTCCCCAGACCCACCAGCATAAGATCCCAGAAGCGTTCACTTAGATCATTAAACCATTCAAAAGTATTTTCCATTTGATTTTTTTGTTTTTCGGTCATACGACTTTCACTCTCCTTTATTTGTTAAACAGATTCGGTAGGTCTGACTGCATGAGACCAGGGCTGATAAAGGTACCTCCATTCAGCACTGCAGCTACAGCAGCTGTTATGTCCTCAGCGAGGCAGTCCTTTAATAGATATGCATGGGCACCACGATTAAATGCCTCCTGAATATATTCAGAACTGGAATAAAGCGAAAACAAAAGAATCTTAATCCCGGGGAACTCTCCGAGTATTTGTGAAGTAGCCTGCAAGCCGTTTACATGAGGCATTTCTACATCCATCAACACCAAATCGGGACGGTAAATCTGACATAATTGGTATGCTTCCCTTCCATCGCCTGCTTCCCCAATAAACTCCATGCCTTCGACCCTTTCTAACAGGGTCTTAATATGATTACGAATCAGGGGATGATCATCGACCAGCAATACCTGGTAACACTCTTTCCGGGAGCGAGAAAGGTTCAAGCAGCTTGCTGGCATAATGCTGTAGATCCCCGTCAGTCTGTATTTATTGGTGCCGAAGGCTGACCAGGGAAAAAGCTCATCCAAAAACCTCTCCATGTCTGCATAGCGCTGCTGTTCCCCAAGCTTTCTACAAACTCGCGATTGGCTTTCAAGCCCTGTTCCTGCCACTGCTGGTAGTTATTCAGCCAGTGATTATAAATTTGGGACATGGTTTCCTGTTGTTCCTTATACAGATCGAAGTACTGCTGCAGTTGGTTTTGGTAATGCTTCTGGCTTTCAGCCTGGAAATTGCGCGCTTGAGTAAGCCAGGAACCCTGAAACTCCTGCCAGCGGGAATACTGTGTCTCGTTAAACATTGGCCTTCCTCCTTTGTAAATGTCTGGTGATAAAAAGGGACAAAAATACGGATGTTTTTAGAGCGTCATGTAAATTAAAGTAGAAAAAAAGAAATGTATGGTGCGAAGAGTTTTAAAAAGCTTCCTAAAGTAAAATATACAACAGGTAACGACTTTCGCCAATCAGGAAAAACCTTAGGGTGTTCTCAGGGCGTAGTATTTAGCAGGGCCGACTCATCATCGGTAGACACCAGTCCAACTTTGATAGCCAGCTTTACCAGTCCCGGAATATCCCAGGTTTCCAGGCGTTCCATAAGTTGAGCCCGGTGACTTTCAACCGTTTTAGGGCTGATGTTCAACTCGGCAGCGATTTCTTTGGTTGATAAACCTTCAGCTATTAGTGTCCAGACTTCCTTCTGCCGGGCGGTAACCCGGCTTAGAATTTTTTCGGCTTCATTGTGTTCATTTTTTTCATCGTCCAGGTGCCAGGTCAGTGCAGGGCTGAGATAGGTTTTGCCCCGGTACACCGAGCGGATGGCAATTTCCAGCTCCATGGGCAGGGAATCCTTGAGTACATATGCCGAAGCACCGGAGCGGGCTGCCTGCAGTACATATTCTTTATTGGCATACATGGAAAAGATAATGATCTTTATATCCGGACAGCGCCGTTGAATCTGTTCGGCTGTCTTCAGGCCATTGGGGCCCTGCATTACGATATCCATAAGTACCACATCGGGAGGCTTTTTTTGGATCAGATCCAGGGCCTCTACGCCGTTATCAGCTTCGGCTGCTACCGTAATGCCGTCTATATTTTCCAGTAATGAACGAATTCCAGCCCGTACCAGACGATGATCGTCTACCAGTAGGATACTAATTTTACTCATCTCTCCCGCCTCCTACAGGAAAGGATACCCGAACAAGGGTACCTCCCCGGGTAAAATCCGATTCCAGATGCAGCTGACCGCTGGCCAGTGCTACCCGCTCTTTCATGCTTAACAATCCCATACTTTTACCGCAGGCAGCTTTGGCCCAGGCTTTATCGGTATCAAATCCCCGGCCATCATCTTCTACTTCCATGGTCAGTACCTCGCCCATTAATAGTAAACGCAGCGCGATCGTTTTAGCCCGGGCGTGTTTAATGGCATTGTTTACTGCTTCCTGAGCCACGCGGAAACAGGCGATTTCAACTTCCCCAGGTAGACGCTGCCCGTTCAAATTTGTACTGAAGCGTGCTTTTATGCCGCTGTTTTTAGTCTGCTGATTAAGCTGCCAGCGCAGGGCAGCCTCCAGACCTAAATCATCCAGCAGCGAGGGACGTAATGTCAGCGCCAGGGTCCGTACCTCCTGCAAAGTCTGATCTACAATTTCAATACACTGCTGGCGTTTTTGCTGCTGCTCAGTACTGGTGTGGTCCCAGGATTGCAGGTGAATCTTAATGGCGGTCAGGGCTTGGCCGATCCCATCATGCAGCTCCCGTGACAGGCGCAGGCGTTCTTCTTCCTGTACCTGCATGAGTTTACGTGAAAGGGCCTGCATTTCCTGGTGACTGCTGCGCAATTCCTGCAACAGGGTATGGATCTGCTGATCACGCACGGTACGATCGCTGATGTCTGCAATCACAAACAAAATACCTTCTGGCATCTGGGGAGATGCCTGCACCAGTGAAGGGATTAACTCTACTGGAAGCAAATTACCATCTGCTTGACGCAGATGGCATTGAATTTTCCGCCGCTTTCCTTGCAGTAAGCTGGCAGTAATTTGTTCAGTTACCTGGCAGTGTTCATCAGTCGATATAATATCTCTTATGTTACGATTTTTTAAAAATTCAGGCTCATAATGGGTTAGCTTAAAAAGGCGTGCATTGCACATATGAACCCTGCCGCTCATGTCGGTAAGCACCACGATATTGGGTGAGGTTTCAACCAAGTTGCGGTATAGATTCATACTGTCTATTGTCAGGGATTTCTCCCCGGTGTAGTAATACATAGCAGGCACTTTATCAACCCCCAGGATTCAGCTTATCGGTTAATACAGCAAGCAAGTGCCCATTATATGACTGGATAGGGTATTCCTTCCCAACTACTACTTCGACAATTAACTGCGGCGTCCCTGTCAAATTTTCGTAAAAAATCCATTCAATTTACATAGTCGTCGGAAAATTATTTAAAGCTAAAACTTTCCCTGAATTTGTAGAGAAAATATCTCCTGCTTACTACATATTTTACCACAAGTGCTTGTTATAATGGACAAACTCATATCATTTCAGCTTGCTGTATGAGGAGGGAGAACCATGCTCGACAGACCAGAAGTCTATCCTTATCAAAGGGTACTGGACTCAAGACCAAGACAAACAAGACAAAAGAGAAAGGACAGAACGAACAGAAGCCTGTCAGATGAATGGCAGGCTTTCAAGAACATAATAAAGGAGCTCCACCTGGAAAGGGCTGCGGTTTTACTGACTCCCGGTCACCTCTTGGCCGGGGTCTGCGCCTTGCTTATGGCCCGTGCATTTATTCTGGGCGAACTGGTTCCCTTTATGACTGCGCTGCTGGTTGCCTTTGGCTATCAATATCATCAGCGCACGCTGGTGATGACCGTTTTTGGCATACTGGGTTATCTAACAGTTTTAAAGGGAATGCCCCTGTGGTACAGTATTCTAACCCTCTTGGTTTTATCCGTGGTGATCAACTATGTCAGTATAGCCGAGGAAAAAAAGACTTGGGGACTGCCTTTACTGGGGGTATCCGTGATACTGGTTGTAAAAACCCTGCTGCTCTTGATATCAGGACATATGACCTTTTATGAGCAGATGGTGGTGGTTTTTGAAGCCCTGATTTCCGGGGTGCTGATCTACGTATTCATGGTTAGCAATAGTGTCATACAGAAGAAGAAACCACTGGCCAGCTTTACCTTTGAAGAAATGGCTTCCTTCGTAATTCTGGGTATTGGACTGGTGATGGGTTTAAACGACGTTTACATTCTTCAGATGAGTATAGGCAGTATACTCAGTAAACTGGGTATACTGGTGGCGGCCTTTTTGTGGGGAAGTGGGGCCGCTACGATGGTAGGTGTTATGGCGGGGATTATTCCCTCTATAAGCTCCAGTGTATTTGCGCAGACCCTGGGCATGTATGCTATTTCTGGTCTGCTGGCCGGTTTGTTTGCTCATTTCGGTCGCCTAGGCATTGTCACCGGTTTTATGCTGGGGACACTGGCATTATCCATGTTCATCCCCGAGAGTCAGGTAGCCATTCTGGGCGTATGGGAAACGGTGATCGCTGCGGTACTTTTCTTCCTCTTACCACCTTCCCTGAAAGCCAGGCTTCCTCAGGGTGTATTTAGCCTGGAAAAGGACCATAGTGAGGTTCGCCCCAGCATGCTGGAAAGCACCCTGCAGGATACCGCCCGGAACCGGATTTATCATATGGCTCACGTTTTTGATGAGCTAAGTTCCAGTTTTCACGACCCCCTGGCACTTCATCAGCATTCACGGGATGCCTATCTTACGTACCTCTATGATGAATTGTCCGGCGGCTTTTGTGAAGGTTGTTCACGTTACCGCTACTGCTGGGAAAGCGACTGTTATAATACTACCCAGCAGATCATAGATATACTTACCATGATTGAACAAAACGGACAGGTTCATTATGAAGATTGTTCTTCCGATTTAAAACGAAGCTGTCTGCATGCCCGGGAATTAGTCAGTACCATCAACTACTTGTTTGACAACCTGCGCATGAATGAATACTGGACTCAGCGCATGGATGAATCCCGTAGTCTGGTTTCCCGGCAATTAAAAGGTGTCGGTGATGTAGTGCGAGAACTGGCCGAAGAGATGGATCTGGATGCCCATGTTGATCTGGAAATGCGCTCCCAGCTTTTGGATTCATGCCGGCATAGGGGCATTGAGGTCAGTGAAATTACCCCCATCCGTTTGGGTGAGAACGGCTTGTCCATCAAAGTGCTGGCTCCGGCCTGTGCAGATGGCCTGGCCTGTACCAACCGGGTTACAGCAGCGGTATCTTCCTGCCTGGGCTATGCCACGGAAGTGAGCGATAAGAAATGTCCGGGGCGGATGGCGAAGGGACTGTGCGAATTTACTCTGCAACGGGTATTTAATTACCGGGTGGAAAGCGGAGCGGCCCAGGTAGCCAGAGATGGAATATGCGGGGATAGCGTGCTGGTTAGCACCTTGAAGGATGGCAAAGAACTGCTGGTAGTAAGTGACGGTATGGGTGTAGGGGAGCAGGCTCATCTGGAAAGCCAGATGGCTGTCAGATTACTGCAGAATCTCCTGGAGGGCGGCTTTGACAAACAAACGGCTCTTAAAACGATCAACTCGGTCCTTTTGCTGCGTTCCTCGCAAGAGCGTTTTACCACTTTGGATATGGTCTTGATTGATCTTTATACCGCGGATGTGGATTTTATTAAAACTGCCAGTGCCCCTTCTTTTATCAAGCGTGGGCGTCAGGTGGCGCTTATTCGCTCTTCTTCTTTGCCGATGGGAATTATGGAACATCTGGATGTAGTCAGTGAACGACGGGTTCTGCTGCCAAACGATATGCTGTTGATGGTTACCGATGGGGTGGTAGAGGCTTCCAGAGAAGTACACGGGGAAGAATGGATTTCGCAGCTCCTGACGGATATAAGTGAAACCGATCCGCAGGTAATTGCCGAAATGGTCATCCATCAGGCCCTGATGCTGTGCAACGGCAAACCACGTGATGACATGACAGCCATCTGCCTGGTTATTCAATAATTGCGACAGGGGACGGTTCTCAACTGTCGCATTCTAATACAAAAATTTCCCCTGTGTTGCATATCTATTATCTGCAAACCTAAGACCGTCCCAAAAACAGCAAAAAAATGCGACAGTT
>DUSB01000102.1 GCA_012840625.1 Syntrophomonadaceae bacterium | reverse complement strand
GCGGCGGCTAGCGCGGAGATTATTTATCAACTGCTGCTGCTCCTGGAAGTTGACATTACAGCTGCCATTGCCAATGCTTTGTATGCTGGTTTGGTTCAGGATACGGGCAGCTTCCGTCATGCTACCACCAGCCCCCGTAGTTTTCGTATTGCCGCCCAGTTGCTGGAATGTGGGGTGGATCTGGAGAAAACCAAGATTCAACTTTTTGAATCCAAGACCCGGGCTGAAATTTTGCTGCTGGCGCGGGCTCTGGAAGGCTTACAATTCAGCCAGGATGGACGGATAGCCTGGATGACCTTAACCCAGGAGGCGATTAAAAGTACCGGGGCTGAGAATCTTCATCCGGAGGGGATTATTAACTATACTTTAATGGTGAAAGAGGTGGAGGTGGGTCTACTTTTCCGTGAAATAGAGCCTGGTTTCATTAAAGTTGGTTTTCGCTCTAAAAGAGGCTTTGATGTGGCTGAATTTGCCGCTCATTTTGGCGGGGGAGGTCACAAACAAGCGGCGGGAGCCAGCATACAGGGAAGCATGTCAGGAGTACAGCAAAGAGTCCTTGACCTGCTGGTGGAAGTGATGGGCTGATATGCATGGATTTATCAATATTTATAAGCAATCAGGAATGACATCCTTTGATGTGATTCGTAGATTAAAACGTATTTTTCCGGGTACCAGAATGGGACATACCGGTACCTTGGATCCTATGGCCACTGGAGTGCTGCCGATAGCGCTGGGACAAGCTACTAAAATCATCGAGTACCTGGAAAATGATGATAAAATATACCAGACTTCTATGGTATTGGGAGCTGTATCAGATACCCAAGATGCCTGGGGCAAGATTGAATATACCGGAGCTAAAAACATAGCAACAGAACAGATCTGGCGTGTCTTGCAGAAATTCACTGGTACTATTGAACAAATACCACCTATGTATTCAGCTGTGCATTATAATGGCCAGCGCTTATATGACCTAGCTCGTAGAGGTATTGAAGTAGAGCGTCCTCCCAGGTTAGTACATATTAGACGTCTGGATTTGTTAAAGCAAACCGTCAATGAAGATGGATTACCGGAGGTCCACCTGGAAGTAGAATGCTCCAAAGGAACGTACATACGAACACTTTGTTATGATATAGGACAGGAGCTGGGTACCGGTGCTTATATGTCGGCCCTGCTTCGAGTCCGTTCCGGTCAATTTACATTAAATACTGCTCATACCCTGGATGAAATCCTTGACCAGGGAAACCCCGAAGAGTTTCTTTTACCTGTGGACTATCCGCTTCATCATTTCCAGCGCTTTGATGTACAGGATGCGCGTGACCGGACCAGAATTAAAAATGGTAATCGTATTGCGGTCACAGAATCCCGGCCAGGAGAATTGATTCGCATCTATGATCAGGACTGCTTACTGGCCATTGCCAGGCAGGTAGCAGTAGATGGGAAGCAGTTTATTCAACCAGTCAAGGTTTTTGGGAATAAGAACTAAGGAGTAGCGCGATGAAAATTTATTTTGGTATTAATCATTATCAATGTTTGGATCAGGATTTATATCTGGCTCTGGGTAATTTCGATGGCGTTCATCGCGGCCATCAGCGTCTCATTGGTGCTGCTGCTGAACGGGCATCTCAACGGGAAGGTTTAGCTGGAGCTCTTGTTTTTGATCCCCACCCGGCGCAAATCTTGACCCCTGAGCATGCTCCCCAGCTGCTGGTTTCATCCGCAGCGAAAGCGGTTTTACTGGAATCAGCAGGTTTGGATGTACTCATTTACCATCCTTTTTCTGAGGAAATGGCGCAATTATCCCCGCAGGCCTTTGTGGAGTCGATACTGGTAAACAGCTTGCATGTTAAAGAGGTCTTTGTAGGTTTTAATTATACTTTTGGACATAAAGGAGAAGGTAATCCTGAACTCCTGAAAAAACTGGGGGAGATGTACGGTTTTGCGGTGCATGTAATTGATCCGGTTATTATTGATGGTGATCTAGTATCAAGCAGTTTAATTCGGCAATTGCTTGGTGAAGGCAACATAAAGCGTGCGGCTCTTATGCTGGGCTACGCTCCTTTTATTGAGGGCAAGGTGGTGGCGGGTGATAATCGTGGAGGAAGCCTGCTGGGTTTTCCTACTGCCAATATTCAAGTACCTGCCTATCATGTTGTACCGGGTAATGGGGTTTATGCCGCCTATGCACGTCTGCAGGATGAGGATACCCAGCATTTGTGCGTGGTCAACATTGGTCAGGTTCCGACTTTTCATGATGATAACAGTCCGGTATCGGTTGAAGCACATATTTTGGGCTTTGATCGGCAGATCTATGGTGAGACCATTACCCTTTATTTTCTCGAACGGCTGCGTAGTGAAAGACGATTTGATAGTGTGGATGATCTCATTATCCAGATCAATGAAGACTGTAAACAGGCGGTCGAGATTGCTGCAAGATCTGGCGATGAGGGTTTTAACTGAACATTTACTTTTATTTCTAGCTATGATAAAATTATTTCTGGTATTCTGCATTAATGGCGGAGTACTGCTATTTAAAGAGCGGCAGAATAAAAATACTCGTATAAGTGGAACCGTCGGCTAGGGTTAGCGAATTCACCAGCGTTTTCCTTGGCCTGCGGCGATTTTAAAAGCAGGAGGTGGAACCATGTCATTAACGCAAGAGCGCAAACAGGAGATTATAAAAACCTATCAGATCCATGAAAATGATACAGGATCTTCAGAGGTACAGATAGCAATTTTAACCGAAAGAATCAATTACTTGAACGAGCATCTAAAGACGCATACCAAAGATCACCACTCCCGTCGGGGTCTATTAAAGATGGTTGGTCAGAGAAGGGCTCTGCTTGATTATTTAAGAGATAGTGATTTTGAGCGTTATAGAAATATTGTTACTAAACTTGGTTTACGCAGGTAAAGAGCGGTTTGCCGCTCTTTCACTTTATAAACACACCGAAAGGAGGCAATTACAATCATTCATAAATATCAAACGGAAGTAGCAGATAGACCACTAATTGTTGAAATAGGACAGGTAGCTAATCAGGCTAACGGTGCTGCTGTGGTTCGCTATGGTGATACTGTACTGCTGGTGACAGCCACTGTATCGAAAGAACCCCGTGAAGGTATCGACTTTTTCCCACTTACGGTAGATTATGAGGAAAAACAATATGCAGTTGGTAAGATTCCAGGTGGGTTTATTAAACGTGAAGGTCGTGCCACGGAGATGGCAACGCTGTCGGCTCGTTTGATTGACCGTCCTATTCGCCCTTTGTTTCCCCGGGGTTTCCGTAATGATGTTCATATCGTTGCTACGGTGTTGTCCGTAGAAAATGATAATGCCCCTGATATAACGGCTATTATAGGTGCTTCTCTGGCGTTGAATATTTCCGATATACCTTTTGCGGAGCCAGTAGCAGCCGTTGCTGTGGGTCTGGTTGATGGTCAACTGGTTCTTAATCCTACTGTGGAGCAGGATGCTAACAGTGACCTGCATTTAGTGGTAGCAGGTACAGCTGATGCGATTATGATGGTTGAAGGTGGAGCCAATGAAGTTCCGGAAGAAAAAATGCTGGAAGCCATGCTTTTTGCGCATGAAGAGATTAAAAAACTGGTTGCCTTCCAGGAGCCCATCATTGCTGAACTGGCGAAAGAGAAGAGTGATTATGTTAGTTTTGCTCCTCCTGCGGAAATGGAAGCAGCGGTTAAGGAATACGCGCTTCCCCTGCTGGAAAAGGCGGTTCGCAATCCGGATAAAAAATCCCGTGAAGCTCACATGGATGAAGCCAAAAACCAAATACTGGAACATTTTGCTGAGACCTATCCTGATGACCTGATGATGGTTGATGAATGTGTGGACTCTGTGTTAAAGGATTTAGTCCGCCGTATGATTCTGGAAGATGGGGAACGTGTTGACGGTCGCAGGCTCGATGAAATACGTCCTATCAGCTGTGAGGTAGGTTATCTTCCCCGACCGCATGGTTCAGGACTCTTTACCCGTGGTCAAACTCAGGTGCTGTCAGTGACGACCCTGGGGGCTATTTCAGAAGAACAAATTCTGGATGGTTTAGGGGTGGAGGAAAGTAAGCGCTATATTCATCATTACAACTTTCCCCCTTATAGTGTGGGCGAGGTAAAACCGATACGGGGACCGGGTCGCCGGGAAATTGGTCATGGCGCTCTGGCAGAAAGAGCCTTGCTGGCTATGATGCCTTCGGAAGAGGAATTTCCTTATACTATTCGTGTGGTATCCGAAGTTCTGGAATCCAATGGATCCAGCTCGATGGCCAGCGTATGTGGAAGTACTCTGTCCTTGATGCATGCAGGGGTACCTATTAAGGCACCTGTAGCCGGGATTGCTATGGGATTGGTAAAAAATGAAGAGACCTTTGCCATCTTGAATGATATTCAGGGGATCGAAGATGCGCTTGGAGATATGGACTTCAAGTTGGCAGGCACTCAAAAAGGTGTTACCGCTGTGCAGATGGATATTAAAATCGGTGGCGTAAATCGCGAAATACTGGCCGCTGCTTTAAAACGTGCCCGCGAAGGCCGTTTATTTATCCTTGATAAAATGCTGGCGGTTATTGATAAACCCAGCTCCACTTTATCTCCTTATGCTCCGCAGATGCTGCGTATGCAGATTGATCCTGACCGTATTCGCGAGGTTATTGGCCCCGGTGGTAAGATCATTCATAAAATTGTGGCTGAAAGTGGCGCCAAGATTGACATCGAAGATGACGGCAGTCTTTTTATTATCGCTGAGGATGAAGAAAGCGGTCGTAAAGCCAAATCCTTAATTGATGCTATTTTGGAAGAGGTCGAAGTAGGCAAAACCTATATGGGTACTGTAAAGCGCATTATGGATTTCGGAGCTTTCGTAGAGATTATACCTGGTGTACTCGGTACATCAGGCAAGGAAGGTCTGGTGCACATATCCCAGCTGGCAGAAGAGCGGGTTAATAAAGTAAGCGATGTGGTCAGTGTTGGGGATCAAATACTGGTTAAGGTTACCGAAATTGACCGCCAGGGGCGGATCAATCTATCCAGAAAAGCAGTGCTCAAACAGGCCGCTAAAAATCCAGGGAAAAAAGCTAACCAGTAAACATAAGTAAACCGGGTCACCGGTTTATTTGTGTTTTATTGGAAAAAGCATAAAAATTGAATAGCTGAACTCACTACCGAATATGAATGAATGAGAAGCGATAGGTGGTGAGTATTTTTTTTTGAAGGGGTTTGTATTCGATGAAAAGGAGCAGCACAACCCTTTTTCTTTTGACTTTTTTTCTCAGTATTGCTTTTCTTTCTAACTGTTTGGATCGAATGGAAAGGCATTTTTTTGGAGTCAAAGAAGGAGTGCTTTTACATGGTGTTCCTGTAGCCGGATTAACCGAAGAGGAACTGTATGATCTGGTACAGGAGATGGCCCTTCGCTATCAACGCCTTCCGGTTGAGCCTTCACTTGATAAACAGAGCGGGGAAGTGGTTCCCGGCCGGCCGGGGGTTTTTATTGATGTTCAGAAAACCATTGCCAATACTTTGGCCGCGGCACCGTTTACCGAGGTGCAGCTGGTTCGTATTGAAACACCGACCTGCTATAAAACAGATGACTTGAAGGCTGCTAACCAAGTGTTGGGATCCTATTCCACCTATCTGCAGGGGAGTGCGGCTAGAATCAACAATATTCATACCGCGGCTCGCGCCATTAATCATACCATTGTATGGCCAGATGAGATTTTTTCGTTTAATGATACCACCGGACCCCGTACCGCAGAACAAGGTTATCTACCAGCACCTATTATTCTGCAGGGAGGATTGAATATGGGCCTGGGGGGTGGTGTCTGCCAGGTTTCGTCGACTTTATACAATGCTGTATTGCAGGCGGGATTAACCATTGTAGAACGGCATCCCCATTCGCGTCCGGTGGGATATGTTCCAACGGGAAAGGATGCAGCGGTAGATTATGGCTATCTAGATATGAAGTTTAAAAACAACCGTCAGGGTCCGGTGATCATAAAAATGTCTGTGTACGGGGGAAAAATACAGGCTCAGATTTTAGGAGGCGAATGATAGTGAAATGGGTGGTTCTGAAGCGGCGCCAAGTAGGGATGGCAGCATTTTTGTTTTTCTTTTGCGGTATCCTGTCGTTGGGAGTATGGCAGCAAAGCAGGACTATTCAGGTGCAAAGCTTTGATGAGCCGATTTACCAGGGTAATACCGGTAAGAAACTGGCCGCCATCACTGTTAATGTTGACTGGGGGGAGGAATATATTCCTGCTATGCTGGAAAGCTTTAAAAAGTATGATGTGCGGGTTACTTTTTTTGTTACCGGCAAGTGGGCCCAGCAACATCCAGAATTACTAAAAAAGATGTCTGCTGCCGGACATAGCATTCAGAACCATGGCTACAGGCACTGCCACTTTAACCGCCTCAATAAGGAAGAGATCCAGGCAGAAATCCGCCAGGCAGATAAAATTATATCCGCCATAACGGGTAGTTCTACTAAATACTTCGCTCCACCCTACGGTGAATTTGATGATCACCTAGTTAAAGCCGTTAGCGATATGAATTATGGTTTTATTATGTGGAGTGTAGATACAGTAGATTGGAAGCGACCTTCGCCGCAAACTATCCATGACCGGGTACTTAAACGCATTCATAACGATGCCATCATTCTCATGCATCCTACCGAACCTACTGTCAAAGCACTTCCAGGCATACTGCAGTCTCTGCAAGCGGATGGATATGGTCTGGTAAAGATTGAAGATCTTATTGTAAATAAGGGAGAATCTGCACATGAGGAAGCTTAGATGGGGCATACTTTTATCAGAAGTGCTGCTTCTTATATTAGTTTTTCCGGCTTTACCTGTTCAGGCTGCTCCTAATTTGAGCAGCCAATACTACTGTCTGGTGGATGGAGATAGTTTACAGCCTATATTGGGAAAGAATGCTGACGTACCCAGACAGGCTGCCAGCACCACCAAAATGATGACCGCTATCCTGGCCGTCGAATATGGCCATTTAACTGAAGAGGCGGTAGTAAGCAAAAAAGCCGCTCGTACACCAGAATACACCATTGGACTTTGCGAAGGTCAGACGATTTCAATCCAGGAACTCCTGAAAGCCTTACTGCTAAGGTCATCAAATGATGCAGCGGTGGTACTGGCCGAGCATATAGCCGGGGATGAAGATTTATTTTCATGGCTGATGAGTAAAAAAGCCTTCGCTATTGGAGCTATGAATACTGTTTATAAAAACTCTTCCGGTTTACCTGATGCGGGCCATTATAGTACCGCTTATGATCTGGCTCGGATAGGACGGTATGCCATGTCCAAACCGGAAATTAAAAACCTGGTAGGCAAAGCCCAGGTCGAATTTCAGCACCCGGGATATCTGCAGCCCATGACTCTTAACAACACCAATAAATTAATAACATCCTATCCAGGGGCAGATGGAATAAAAACAGGTACGGCCAATGAAGCCGGGAAATGTCTGGTGGGGTCGGCCAGCCGTGGGGATAGAAAACTGATTGCGGTGGTATTAAAGTCAGATAACCGTACGGGTGATTGCATTAGCTTATTTAATTACGGGTTTAAGCAGTGTCAGCGTCATAAAATCCTGGATGAAAAAGAATGTATAAAAAGTATCCGTCTATCCGGAGCGGAAAGAAAATGGGTGGATGTAGCTCCCTCTCGCAGCGTATGGATATGGCAGGGGGATCAGGCTTTGAATATTGAAAAGGAAGTAACGGTAAATTACCAGTTACAGGCACCAATACAAAAAGGTCAGCCGGTAGGCTATCTTGATTTGTACATTAATAATAACCTGTATGATACCGTGTCTTTAATCAGCAGTGAAAATATTGATAAGGAGCCAGGCTTGATTGGAAAAAGTCTGCGACTTCTGCTAAACTCGGGAAAGAAATGAAGTTTCTTCATCAAAATATAATAACGGAGGTTTGCTTGTGATTCATAAATGGACCCTGGAAA
The DNA here is from genome assembly GCA_012840625.1 of Syntrophomonadaceae bacterium. Classification (GTDB taxonomy): domain Bacteria; phylum Bacillota; class Syntrophomonadia; order Syntrophomonadales; family Syntrophomonadaceae; genus DUSB01. Next base: position 18,198 of record DUSB01000102.1, on the reverse strand, counting down.
GTGGAGCCAGATTGGTGGTTGAGGATATACCCTACCTGCGATCAGCAGCTCTGGGCGTGTTTATTCAAGTTGGATCCAGGAACGAACCGAATGAGCTGGCTGGTGCCAGCCATTTCGTAGAACATATGCTGTTTAAAGGAACCCCCCGCATGAATACACGTCAGATAGCTGAGGCTTTTGAGGGGATGGGCGGCCAGTTAAACGCATTTACGGCCAAGGAATTCACCTGTGTCTATGCCCGCACACTGGATGAGGATATAATTCAGGCCATGGATATTATCTTTGATATGGTCTTTTGTTCGCAGTTTTCCCCGCAGGATTTTGCAACAGAAAAAGGGGTGGTCATGGAAGAAATCAATATGTATGAGGATAGTCCTGATGACCTGATACACGATGTTTTTACCCGTAAGTTGTGGGAAGGTCACCCTATGGGCATGCCTATTTTAGGTACTATGGATAGTATTACGGAGATGGATAGAGACCAACTTTATCAGTATTATCGGCAGCATTATGTACCCGCCAACATGATTGTAGCTCTGGCCGGGAATGTAGATCCCCGGGAGGTCTATAATAAAGTCAACACCATCATGAACGAGCATAAGGTTCCCCCGGTACAGCAGGAGAAAAAAATTCCGGTGGCTAATGAGCCGTTTATAGTCCTGGTTCCCAAAGAGATCGAACAGGTGCAAATATGTATAGGAACCAATAGTGTATCTTATCATGATGAGGATCGCTATACACAAAATGTCTTGAACAGTATCCTGGGAGGGGGAATGAGTTCGCGCTTATTCCAGCGTTTGCGTGAAGAGCTGGGCCTGGCCTATTCTGTATTTTCTTCTCCCGGCAGCTACTCTGATACGGGAATTTTCTCGATTTATATAGGGACAGGCCAGGGAAAAGTACTTCAGTTTTATGAGGCTTTATATCATGAACTGCAGGACATTATTGATCATGGTGTGAGCAGGGCAGAGGTGGAACGTACCCAAAAACTGATTAAATCTAGTATTTTTTTAGGATTGGAAAGTGCCATGAATCGTATGAGCCGGCTGGCTAAATCCGTATTAATGTTTGACGAAATTATTAGCCCTGAAGCCGTAATTGAAAAGATTTATGCGGTGGATGAGAAAAAGGTTCATGATTATGCAGTGCAAATACTTAATCCCGACAAGTTATCCATGGCTGCCATAGGGGATCAGAAAATCCTTCCCGCAGTACAGGATGGATTTATTCACTGGTGGGGGGAACGTTCATGAAAGTTTTTATAAAACGGCTGCATTCTTTTGATCTTCCGCTACCTCAATATATGAGTGCCGCTGCTGCCGGAGTAGATCTGCATGCTGCTATCGCCGAGGATGTAGCCATTGCTCCGGGGAAATGGGCTCTCATTCCTACTGGCATAGCTATTTCTATGCCTCCTGATTGTGAGGCACAGATACGTCCGCGCAGCGGTCTGGCTCTTCGTCATGGTATCACTCTTTTGAATAGCCCGGGTACCATTGATGCTGACTATCGAGGAGAAATCAAGCTCATTGTTATAAACCTGGGGGACAAAGAGTATATATTAAAAAAAGGTGAACGTGTAGCCCAGATGGTTTTCGCCCGGGTTGTGCAACCACAATTTATTGAAGTTGAAGACTTGGATGAAACTAGGCGGGGGACAGGGGGCTTTGGACACACAGGTTTATAGGAGGGCTTGGTATGCGGATGAATGAGCTGGTAGGCAAAGAGATGGTCAATATTTTTGATGGTATGCGTATGGGTATTGTGGGGGAGTCGGATTTGCTGGTCGATCAGGAGAGCGGTAAAATCATTTCCATTATTTTGCCCAACCGGGGAAATATACTTAACTTCTGGGCGGATCGGCAGAAATTAGTTATTCCCTGGGAGGCGATAATGAAAATTGGACGCGAGGTTATTGTGGTTGATCTGGACCAGACCCATATGCGTTTGAAAAATCATTCCTTTTAATAGGTACATAAAATATCTTAAATTTAAGCTTTGTCCGGTTAGGGAATTTTAGGAAAGAGTCAGGGGAATAAGGGGCAGCGGCAAAAGAGATAATATCTATATAATATATGTTAAAATATAAGGAGGCGCAGCCTTGGAACGCAGCAATAAACCTTTACAATCCTTTACTCCTCCCTGGAGTCGTATCCCTTCTCTATGTGAATTAACCGCTGCCGCTGGGATTGATTTTGATGAATTTATCCAGGCCATTGAAAATCAAAAAAGCATTGAGGAAATGGCACAACAATTTCAGGTGAAGACTCAAACCATTGAAAGTTTGCAGGATTATTTTGAACGCTATGGTCTCAGTTCCGTTATAGGGGGAGATTAAATTTACAGGAGCAGTAGAATCTTTAAGCATAGAAAATAGGATGGCAGGGAATCTTAGCATGGTGTATTCATTGACGCCATGTTTTTTATTGAGCAAAGCCAAAGCCAGCCAGAAGGAAATATTGAAAAATAGTTTACAATGGTATAAGATAGTTTAAATTCTCTAAAGGAGGCCCGAACGATATGACTGATCGATTTAGCAAGGAAGGTCTCACCTTTGATGATGTTTTGCTGGTTCCCGGATATTCAAAAACGCTGCCCCGGGATGTTGATACCTCTACCAATCTAACCCAGGAAATTCGTCTGGAAATACCGATTATGAGTGCTGGGATGGATACTGTTACTGAGACACGAATGGCGATTGCTATGGCCCGTGAAGGCGGGATTGGTATTATTCATAAAAATATGTCGATTGAAGAACAGGCCAGGATGGTTGATCGGGTCAAGCGTTCTGAACACGGAGTTATTACTGATCCTTTCTTTTTATCTCCAGATCATAAAATTTATGATGCGCTGGAAATCATGGAAAATTATCATATTTCTGGTGTTCCCATAACGGAGGGGACCCGCTTAGTAGGAATCATTACCAACCGTGATCTGCGTTTTGAAACTGATTTTGATCAACCGATTCGCAATGTTATGACCAGTGAAAGACTGGTTACGGCCCCTATCGGAACCACCATGGATGAAGCTATGCAGATACTGAGAAAACATAAGATTGAGAAACTACCGCTAGTTGATGAAGATTTTAATCTTAATGGCTTAATTACCATTAAAGATATTGAAAAAACCCAAAAACATCCCCATGCAGCCAAAGATGAAAAAGGAAGATTGGTGGTCGGGGCAGCGGTTGGTGTATCTGGCGATACTATGGAAAGGGTGGAAGCGCTCCTGGATGCTGGAGCTGATGTTATAGTAGTAGATACCGCCCATGGTCATCATCAAGATGTAATTGATACGGTACAAAGGATTAAAGAAGCGTTTCCTGATGCCCAGCTTATTGGAGGAAATGTAGCCACCGCTGAAGCTACAGAGGCATTGATTAAAGCGGGAGCAGATGCAGTGAAAGTTGGCATAGGGCCGGGATCAATTTGTACCACTCGTATTGTAGCAGGGATTGGAGTGCCTCAGATTACAGCGGTGATTGATTGTTCTTCGGTAGCCAAAAAATATGGTATCCCCATTATAGCTGATGGAGGAATCAAATATTCCGGGGATATTGCTAAAGCTATCGCTGCGGGAGCAGATTTAGTTATGCTGGGTAATCTGCTGGCTGGAACCGATGAAAGTCCCGGGGAAGAAGTCGTTCTACAGGGGCGAAAATACAAAGTTTACAGGGGAATGGGATCCCTGGGAGCCATGAGTGATGGAAGCAGTGATCGCTATTTCCAAGAGGGGGCACAAAAACTGGTTCCCGAAGGCATTGAAGGCCGCACCCCTTATAAGGGCTCCGTGGCAGAAACTGTATTTCAGCTGGTAGGAGGATTACGAGCCGGTATGGGTTACTGTGGGGTGGTTAATATTGAAGAAATGAAAACCAGGACGCAGTTCATTCGTATATCCAATGCCAGTTTACTGGAAAGCCATCCTCATGATGTAGTTATCACCAAAGAGGCTCCCAATTATCAGCTGCGATAATAAAATGTGGGATATAGTTTTAAAGCTAGTACTGGCCGCTTTGATAGGATTTATTATTGGTATGGGTAATAAAACAGTAGGAGATCCTTCCGGACGCGTGTTTTCGATTGTTTGTGTGGGTAGTACACTTATTACCATTACCTCCATGGAATTTATTCAAATAGCCGGTTATCCCTGGGTGGGTGATCCCGGGCGTCTGGCTGCTCAGGTTATTTCAGCGCTTGGTTTTATCGGTACCGGCTTTATCTGGATAACTGATGACAGGGATATCAGAGGTCTATCAGTTGCTTCTAGTCTGTGGGTTACAGCCATTGTAGGAATGATTATTGGGATTGGTTTAAAGTATATCAGTACCATTGTATTGGCTTTTTTGGTCGCTATCTATTATCTCGCTGATGTGATTAATAAGTTAAAAAAAAGATAAACCGGAGGTTTCACCTCCGGCCGGTGCGAATTACTTTAACGTTGGTTGATTGTTGGCAAGGCTTCTTTCAGCGATTTCGATTGCTTTAGCTACCATTTTCCCGCAATCCCGTGAGCTGACAGCGCCCCATCCTTCTGTGGCAACAATATGGTCTACGCCCAGTTCACGTGCTATCTCATATTTGAGATCATCAGACATGATGCCTCGTTTGGCCATAATAAACCTCCTCGTAATTATCGCACCAAGTTTAGTATACGGATTTATTAATATTTCATCCTGGTGAAATTTAAGCACATTAGCACGAATAACCGCATTGATCATGTATAATAATCTATAAAACCTGTTTTGTTAAAGTAAGGGATGATAGTCAGCAAACTTTTCGTTTTAAGGAGGTAATATCATGCGTTATGAAGGAAATATATTTCGTCCACCGAGTGAGGCGCGGAGCTATATTTTACAATGCACAGTAGGTTGTTCCCATAATCGCTGTACATTCTGTGCTATGTATAAAGATAAAAAGTATCATATCCGCCCCCTGGAAGAAATTATGACAGATATCCGCATGGCCAAACAGTATTATGGTGATGTGGAAAAGGTTTTTCTGGCTGATGGAGATGCTCTGGCTATGGATACTTCCGATCTGCTGGAAATTTTGAACAAACTCTATGAGTCTTTTCCCAGTTTGAGGCATGTAGGTATCTATGCCAGTCCCGATACCATTTTAGAAAAAGAAATGTCTGAATTAACTGCTCTAAAAGCGGCGGGTTTAACCATTGCTTATTTAGGAGTCGAAACAGGTGATGAAGAACTATTAAAGGATATCCGCAAGGGTGTTACCTATGATGAAATGGTAGAGGCCGGGCGCAAAATTCGGCGGGCAGGAATCCTTCTGTCGGTGACGGTCTTACTGGGCCTTGCTGGTAGAACACCTAAAGCGGTTGAACACGCAATAAACACCGCCCGCATTTTAAACGATATGAATCCAGATTATATTGGTGCGCTAACCTTGATGGTGGTGCCCAGAACCGAGCTGTACAAGAGAATGGAACGAGGGGAATTTGAACTACCAGGTCCTTTTGAAATTCTGGATGAAATGCGTATTATGATTGAGCATTTGGAAGTTCAGGGTACGGAATTCCGTAGCAACCACGCTTCCAATTACCTGCCGATCAAAGGACGTTTACCGGAAGATAAGGAAAAAATGCTGAGTTTAATTAATGAAATTATTGAGAAAAACGACCGACGCTATCTGCGGCCGGATTACTTGCGAGCTCTTTAACTAAAAAGAGGAATAAAGGAGAGTAGGGGATATATTATGGCTTTATTCGGCCGCAAAGATGAAGACCTGTTTCAACTTTTTTCTGATAGTGCAGGAATGGTTGTTCAGGCCGGGGATATAGTTAAGGAGCTGGTAGATGACTATCAGGATCTGGAAGGCAGACTGGAACAGCTAACGGAGATGGAACATGAAGCCGATTTAATCATTCAGGCCCTTATCCGCAAGCTGCATAGCAGTTTTATCCTTCCTTTTGACAGGGAAGATGCTTTCCAGCTGGCTAATCGTCTGGCCAACACACTGGATTACATTACTGGTATTGTTGATCGGATGATCCTTTATCAGCCTGGTCCCCCCAATCAGAGGGTACGTGAAATGGTTGATGTGCTGTATGAAGCCCTACTGCTTCAAGAGCAAGCCTTTAATTATTTAGATAAGGTAGATCATAATAAGAAAAAAATCTTTGACTGCTGTAATAAAATTCGCATTTTGGAGAGGAAACAGGATAATTTATACCGCAGCGGTCTGGTGGACTTATTTGAGAATGAAAAAGATCCGATTGAAATTATTAAATGGCGAGAAATATATGAGCATATTGAGATGGCAGTGGATCATGTACAGGAAGTAGCGGATGTCATTCGCAACATTTGCGTAAAATACTCATAAAAAAACCCCGGAAGATACCGGGATTTCAGCCTGTCGACCAAATCAGTCGGCAGGCTTTATTTTTGGTCTGAAAGTCATATCAAGCGCCGGTAGCGAAAATAGGCCAGCATGGCTAGGACCAGTGCTGCCATCCCCAACAGAATATACCATACGGCATAAGGATGAGCTTCACCTGGTAGCGCAACATTCATACCGAAGAAACCAGTAATCACTGTTAAAGGCATCATAATGATGGATATGATAGTTAGTATGGTAATCTTTTCGTTGGTACGTGCATTGACGATGGAATAATAGGTTTCCATCGAGTTGTTGATTAAATCACGATAGGTATTGACGGTATCAAGAATTGTATTCAGATTATCAGCCAGATCGATGAAATAAGGGGCATTGTCTGTGTTGACAAAAAACGAGTAACGCCCGGTCATGTTGGCAAAGATATGTCGCTGTGGTATCAGTACCTTCCGCATCAAAACAATGGTGGTCTTCAAGGCCAGTGATTCCTCCATGAGAAAATCGCCGTGATTGAAAAAGATGCTTTCTTCCAGTTGGTCAATACGTTCACCGATACGTTCAATGATAGGAAAGGTATCGTCAATAATATTATCAATAATTTGATAAAGCAGGTATTCGGGGCCTCGCTCCATGAGTTCAGTGCTTTTTAACGAAATTCGGGCTACCTTGCCTACGGCTGACAGGGCCATGGGATGAATGGTTACAATATAATTAGACCCGATGAAAACATCCAGCTCAATACTGGAGATCTCATCTTCCTCTTCTGCTTCCTCGAAATATTTCAGAGCATGAAAAACAAAGAAATGATGATCTTCATATTTGTCTATTTTAGCCCGCGGGCTTTGCTGCAAACAGTCTTCTAAAGCCAGTGGATGGAAGTCAAACAAATCACCGATAAAGTGAAGCTCGCTTTCGGTGGTATCATACATATCAATCCAGAGAAGATTGTTGGGGGTGGCTAGTAGCTCTTTTATTTCACTAAAGTCAACATCGTGGTACATAGTATGATCTTCATGATTGTAAAAGTAGGTTTTAATCATGGCATATTCCCTCCTTTATAGGGGAGGGCAGTACTGACCGGCAATGGGAAATGACCTCCCCGGGTAAAGATGATTATATCTATCCTTTTGCGACGATCGATATCGTGGTACAGGTTCCATTTCACCACCGCCCTTCCTTAATCAATATTGATTCCTAAGTTTATAATATACAGTTTCCTTCTTTTCGTTGTCAAGCAATGGTTCTTTATTATGCGCATAAATCTCTCCTTATATGGTAATAATAGGGCTGCGAGAAAGGGAGGAAAAATGAAGCGATTCTTACTTTTAATGATCACTGGTATGATGCTGATTTCGACCAGTGGTTGCGTTTTATCTCTACCAGAACCTGATGTTCCCGAAGCATCAGTTTTAATTGATATAGAAGGACGCCCTATCCAGGGATTGGCAGCACAAAACCGGGTCAGTGTTCCTCTGGAAGAAATATCTCCTTATTTTATACAGGCGATAATTGCAGTGGAAGATAAGAACTTTTATCAGCATCATGGGCTAGATCTTGGCGGCCTGCTTCGCGCTACTTGGTCTAATCTTAAAAGCCACAAAATTGTAGCTGGAGGCAGTACCATCACCCAACAAACAGCTAAGAACATTTATCTCAGTAATGAACGGACCATGGTACGCAAGGTTAAGGAACTCTATTATGCTTTTTTGCTGGAAAAGCGCTATTCAAAAGATGAAATATTAGATATGTACTGCAATACCATTTATTTTGGACAGGGGGCTTATGGGATAGAAGTAGCTGCGCGCACCTATTTTGCCTGCAATGCCAGTGATCTGGATCTGGCTCAGGCAGCTCTGCTGGCCGGGATACCGCAGTGGCCTTCTAAATATGATCCTTACATCAATCCTGAATATGCAAAAAAGCGGCAGGAAATCGTTTTGTACAGGATGTTTGACGAAGGCAAAATCAGCCAGGAGGAAATGCTGGCTGCCTTGGATGAGAAGCTGGAATATAAAAAGGGAATCTTTATTGACAGTGTAGCTCCTCATTTTGCCGCCATGGTACGCGATGAGCTGCGTGCCAGGCATGGTGATGCACAGGTCTATCAAGGGGGTCTGGAAATTAGTACTACCATGGATCTGGATATGCAGAAGGCAGCCAAGCAGGCGGTAGAAAAAGTCTTACAAGCTGAGGATCCCGAGCTGCAGGCGGCTTTAATTGCTCTGGATGTGCATACGGGTCAGATTCGGGCTATGGTAGGAGGCAGAGATTATTCCCAATCCAAACTGAACCGAGTTTTTTCCTATCGTCAGCCCGGTTCGACCTTTAAACCGTTTGTTTATTCCCTGGCCCTAGAAGATGGACTGACTGCAGCCGACATGTATGAGTGCAAAGAAAGTGTATATCATCTTCCCAATGGAGATGTCTACCGGCCTACTGATTATGGGGATAAACCCTATCATGAAAGGCCTTTTACCCTGAAAGAGGCTATAGCCATTTCGGATAACGTGGTGGCTGTTCGTCTGCTGCACGATCTGGGGGTTGAGGAAAGCGCTTCCCGTCTTAAAGCCTTTGGTTTTACACAAATCCAACCGGTTTTATCATTGGTGTTGGGAAGTAATGAAGTACGCCCCCTGGATCTGGCAGCTGGATTTCAGGCCATTGCCAACCAGGGAACATATCATAAGCCGTCCTATTTATTAGAAGTAAAGGATCGTCAGGGCCATAGTCTGGAAAAACATAAGCCTTCCTCTGGTCAGCAGGTTCTTGATACAGAAATTGCCGCCATCATAACGGATATGATGCAAGGAGTGCTTGAACCAGGAGGTACCGCCTCCCATCTAAAACAGAAGATTGGCCGGCCGGCAGCGGTTAAAACAGGTACCACTGATGAATATAGGGATGCCTGGTTTGTAGGATACACACCGGATTTAGTATGTGTGGTGTGGGTGGGCTATGATCGACAGCGCAATGTTAATCTTCCCGGAGGGGCTATCGCCGGGCCTATATGGGCCGATTTTATTTATCACGCTTCCAGCAAGCTGCCGGTGCGTGATTTTTCCGTACCCGAAGGGATGGAGAGAATGTCCATCTGTTTGGATAGTGGTTTGATCGCCGGTGAAACCTGTCCGCGAACCATGCCGATGCTTTTTAAGGATGGTACTGCTCCGGATGATGTCTGCTATGAACACAGCCCTATGCTAAATTGGTGGCGCCGGTAAGAAAATGATAAACTAAAGATACCTCCCCCGGCCTGTATACCGGGGTCTTTTGCTGTCAATGAGCTTTTTTACCGCTGGCGGGGACTTGATTTTGCTGGAGAAAAATCGGAAAATAGTACGGTATGGAATGTTTTAGTATAGGAGCATGGAAATGAGACGAAATGAATTAGTATTGGGGATGCGTGATGCTTTCCCGATTGTTCTGGGCTATCTGCCTTTAGGGATGGCCTTTGGGGTTCTGGCGGGTGAGGTTGGTTTTTCCATCTTTCAGGCTACCATGATGTCGGTACTCTGTTTCACAGGTGCAGGGCAGTATATCGCCATCGGTATTGTTCAGGCAGGAGGCGCCATTATTACCATTATTATTGCCAACGTACTGGTTAACCTGCGTTATTTTCTTTTTGCTACTTCGATGGTGCCCAAATTAAAAGGAAATGTTCCCACCTTATGGGCAGCGATATTATCGTATGGGCTTACGGATGAAACCTATGCAGTAGCCATGAATCGTTACCAGACGCATCGACCCAGCACCGAGTACATGGCGGCTCTCAATTTAACTGCTCATGCTGGCTGGATCAGCAGTACCCTCTTGGGAGCTTGGCTGGGTGCTTTTATTACCAACACGGATAAATTGGGCCTGGGTTTTGCCCTGCCAGCTATGTATATATGTTTACTGGTTATGGTAATAGGTCGGCGCTCTGATTGCTATGTAGCTATTCTTACGGCGGTTTTATGTCTTATTATTGGTTATTTCTTTCCGCCCACTATGGTCAACCTTTCCAATATTATTATTGCTTCTATAATCGGGGCTACTCTGGGGGTGTTATTTAATGAGCGCAGCTGAAATCTGGATTATGATTATCGGGGTTTCCATTGTCAGCCTCCTGCCCAGAATTCTTCCGGTGGCGCTACTTTCAAGAATGGAGTTTTCGGAAGCCTTTAAAGAGTGGCTGTCTTATATTGCTCCCGCTGTTCTGGGTGCACTGGCAGCATTGAGTGTTATTGCACCCAATGGCCAGATCGACTTTCATGCCAGCAATTTATATCTATGGGCGGCCATACCTACCATTATTGTTGCCGTTAGGACTCGCAGTTTGTTTTATTCGCTTACAGTAGGAATTGTAAGCATGGCACTTTTATACAATTTTATGTGAAATAGAGCTGATAAATAGAGGAATTTGCTAAAGAAGTGCCTAAATAAATATGAAAACTGAGTATAAAATATGAAGGAGTCATAGATATGGATGTAGATATATCCATTCTGGTTGAAAATACAACCCCCATACCTGGGCTGATCGGGGAATATGGTTTTTCAGCCTTGGTGAAGGTGAATGAGCAGGCCTTTTTGTTTGATACCGGATCGGGAAAGGCTTTGTTTAGCAATGCGGCCCAAATGGGTATTCGATTGGATGAGGTTGATGATTTGGTTATCAGTCATGGACACTTCGATCATACCGGTGCAGTTCTCTCTTTTTTGCAAACAGCATCTGGTAAAACGGTGTACTGTCATCCCCATACCTTTACTCGTCGTTATTCGCTTGCTGGTCAGTCCAGACGGGAGATCAGTGCATTGTTTACCCGGGAACAAGTACAGCAGGCTGGTGCCAGATTGGTCTTAATCGAACAGTTCACGGCCATACATCCCGGGGTCTATCTGACCGGTACCGTTCCCAGGCAAAATTCTTTTGAACAGCTAGAAAATCATTTTTTTGCTGAGATTGATGGAGAGTTGGTGCTTGATCAGCTAAAAGATGATATGGCGATGGTAATCGATCATCCCGAAGGTTTAATTATCATCAGCGGATGCGCTCATGCTGGTATGGTTAACATCATTGATTATGCCCGGCAGCAGACCGGGAGAAATAAGGTGCAGGCTTTTATTGGAGGAACTCATTTGCTTGCAGCCAGCGACGAACGATTACAGCAAACAATAAGCTATTTACAGGATCAAACTGTACAACAGCTGGTTCTCTGCCATTGTACAGGATTTCATGCTACTTCGACTCTATATCAGGCCCTTGACCAGCAGGTGATCAAAGGCGAGACCGGGATGAATTTAAAATACTAAAGCTAGCATATGGAGGGTGAACTTTTGAGTAATAAGCAGTGGAAATTAACACCCAGGAATTTGACCAAGAAATGTAATCCTTCAGTTTTCAACTTTGACAGTACAGCTGACGTCCAACCCCTCGAAGGTATCATCGGGCAGGATCGAGCCGTCCGCTCACTTGGTTTTGGTCTGGATCTTGATCATGAAGGATATAACATTTATCTATCCGGGCCATTTGGCACCGGGAAGAGTACCTTGGCTCGATTTATGCTGGAGAAAGCGGCCAAGAAGAAAAAGGTGCCTTCAGATTGGGTTTATGTAAATAATTTTCATGACCCGGAAAGCCCATGTGTTCTAAAGCTGCCGCCTGGAATGGGAAACTTATTTCGTCAGGATATTAACAGTCAAATAGAGGCTATGATTAAGCAGATCATCAAAACCCTGGAGGGCGAGGAGTATGAGAGCAAAAAGGCGGCTGAATTAAATCGCCTGATGGAAGAAGCCAATAATTTGTATGTTAAAGTAGAAGAAGAAGCGCGCAGTTACGGCTTTACTATTTCCAGGGTTCAAAATAGTGTTACCAGCATTCCTCTTAAGGATGGAGAACCTTTAAGCCAGGAAGATTATATGAATATGAGTGATGAAGAGCGAACGGAGCTTATGCGCCGGGGAACAGTGGTGCAGGAACGGATCAATGAAGCCATGCGCCAGTATAAAGAAATGGAGAAAAATACCCGGGAAAGAATTAAGCAGGCAGAAAAGGAAATGGCTGAGGAGGTCTGTCAGCCATATTTCAAAAAACTGCTTGATAAGTACGGAAAATATAATCAGGTCCAGCTCTACCTGGAGGAAATGAAAGAGGATGTCCTCAGCAACCTGAACATTTTTATCGGGGAAGAGGTCAGCTCTCCTCTGCAGATTTTTCGGCAGATGGATAAGAAGAATTTTTTGCGGCGTTATCAGGTTAATCTCCTGGTGGACAATGCCGATTTAAGCTGTGCGCCGGTTATATTTGAAAATCATCCTACCTATGCCAATCTTTTTGGACAGATTGAATATGAGAGCGAATTTGGAGTCTTATCTACAGATTTCACCAAAATTAAAGGTGGGGCGCTACATCGTGCTAATGGCGGCTATCTTGTTTTGCATATGTATGATCTGATCAAAAATTTCTATGTATGGGATACATTAAAAAGGGTACTAAAAAACCAGGAAATTGTGGTGGAAAGTCTGGCCAAAAACCTGGGCTTAATGAACACTGAAACCCTGCAACCGCAGCCGATTCCGGTACAGGTGAAGGTAATATTAATTGGAGAACCGATTTACTATTATCTGCTCTATTTACAGGATGAAGAATTTCAGAAATTATTTAAGCTAAAAGTCGATTTTGATGTGGAAATGGATCGTACTCCCCGGCATATAAAAGAATATGCCCGCTTTGTTAGTTCTGTTTGCGTACATGAAGGGCTGCGCCATTTTCGGCCTGAAGCTGTAGCCCGGGTGGTTGATTATGGCAGCCGCATGGCTGATGATCAGAATAAATTAAGTACGCTTTTCAACCGCTTGGTGGAAATTATATATGAGGCCAATGCCTGGGCCGGAAAAGCTGGCAAAGAACTGGTGGATGCCGAGGATGTTGAACGAGCAGTAGAAGAAAAGCATTACCGTGCTGCTATGCTGGAAGAAAAAATGCAGGAGCAATTTGCCCGTGAAACCATCATGCTGGATGTACAGGGTGCTAAAATAGGACAGATTAATGGTCTGGCTGTTTACGAGTTAGGAAACCATACGCTGGGTAAACCGATTCGCATTACTGCCAAGACCTTTATGGGCGAAAAAGGCGTGATCAACATAGAGCGGGAAACCCATATGAGTGGAAACATTCATAGTAAAGGAATATTAATCCTCAATGGTTACATGGGTTCTCAATATGCCCAGGATAAACCGTTGACCCTTTCGGCTCTGGTAACCCTGGAACAAAGTTATGGCGGTATTGAGGGGGATAGTGCTTCCAGCACGGAACTATATGCTATCTTATCCAGTCTGGCGGAAGTTCCCATCAAGCAGGGTATTGCTGTTACCGGATCTATTAACCAGAATGGTGAAATACAGCCGGTAGGCGGCATTAACTATAAAATTGAGGGCTTTTATAAAGTGTGCAAACAGAAAGGTCTTACTGGTGAGCAGGGGGTTATTATCCCACGACAAAACATCAGCCAGTTGATGCTGGATGAAGAGATTATTGAGGCGGTAAGGAAAAAGAAGTTCAGCATCTGGGCAATCTCACACATTGATGAGGGACTGGAAATCCTGACCGGTCTTAAAGCAGGTGAACCTGATAAAGCGGGACGCTTTCCCGAGGGCAGCATTCATTATCTGGTAGACCAGAAACTTCGCTGCTGGAATGCTCGCCGTATACCTGGAGAAAAAAACAATGCAGTACCAGCCAATGTTCTGAGACGAAGAAGGAGGAGGTAGACGCTGTATGCCACGTAAAACATCCTGGATTCTAAGCATAATTCTGCTGCTGCTGTTGATAGGTGTTAGCGGCTGTAATACAGATCTTGATTCTCTAAGCAAAGCTGCCGAGAGGAAAGAAGAACCTGAATTGATAAAAGTAGAGCTTATTTTTACGGATCAACAGCGGGTCAAGTGTTACCTGAAAGGACTGGGAATTGAGGAAGACGGACGGGTATATATTGGTGGGTCTTCAGCTAATTATATGTACGATCATAAAGGTAACATCATTGGTGCTTTTAATTACCAGCGTTTAATCTATATAAAAGTGATTCCAGATACAGATACAAAAGTGGAGCTACCTTAGGTCAAGGATGTTTGCGCTCATTCTACCCTGTAGGATGAGCGTTTGTGCATAGGAGGGGGGATAGCTATGAACTTTATTGAAGCGCGCTGTTTAATGTGTGGAAAGGTATATCAGATTGCCCAGGATCGTCAAGAATTTCGTAAGCTGGATAAGCAAAACAGTACAACGTTTATATGCCACTTATGTAGCAATAAAGTAAGATATGAAGCGGAAGAAAGAGACAAACCCAAAAAGCCGTTGCCGCCTTCAAGCTAGAAGAACGTAATTAAATCATGAAATGGACGCAGAAAATAAGGAGGTAGCTATCATGGAAAAACTGTGGATCAAAAATCGACGTGGCCAGCGTCTTGCTGCTTATTTGTTCCGCCCGCCAGTGGAATCATCGTATATAATGATTATCTCGCATGGATTTCGTGGGGCCAAGGAAAATGCGGGACGAATTTTTATTTTTGCCGAGCAGTTAAATAAGCTGGGAATAACGGTACTGGCTTTTGATTTTGCCGGGAGCGGGGAAAGTGAGGGCCGTTTTGAGGAAATGACTCTCAGCAGGCAGGCTGAGGATTTACACAGCGTTATTGATTTTATCATCGCCCGTGAAGGGCCCAAGCCGATACTGCTTCTGGGCAGGAGTTTTGGCGGCAGCACTACTCTGCTGACAGCATCACAGCGTTCAGATATTAGCGGCTGCATATTCTGGTCAACGCCGGTTCATCTGGTACCGACCTTTTCCAGTATGATGTATGATGCCTACACGCAGCTAAAAAATGGGCATACTATCGTTATCCAGGATGATGGGGGTGAATTTACCCTGCAACCGGGATTTGCACAGGATTTAGAAGAAATTTCTCTGACATCATGTATAAAAAAAATTAGCGATTTGCCCGTACTGATCATTCATGGAATGGAGGATGAAGTAGTAGATCCAGACAATGCTAGGTATATGGCGGCTCATCTGGAAGATGTTACCCTATATATGGTGGAGGAAGCTACCCATCGTTTTGCAGGGAAAATTCAAGAGCGAGAACAACTCACGTTGCAGTGGCTAAGGCTAAAATTTGATTTAAAGTAAGGGGGCTTCCGAGCCTATGCTCGATTTCAGTCAGGTTGACTTTAGCAGTATTGATTCTACCGTAGCATATCTAAAAAGCTTTGGGATTTTTAGTACCGCCATAACATTTCTTATTTTTTTTATCCAGGCGATTGCACCAGTTATTCCCTATATGATTATCGCTGGAGCTGCTGGCATGGTCTTTGGTAAGTTACATGGTTTTCTGCTGGCATGGGTGGGAGCCCTGGCCGGAGCTATGTTTCTATATGAAAGTAGCAAGCGCCTAGGCAGCGATGCCTTCTTAAAAAAGATACAGGAAAAATATCATTTTGACCTGCGTGATGTTGATGAACGTTATACCTTCTGGGTTTTGTTAATCTGTAGAATCTTTCCTGTGGTTCCCACTCCGATTATTAATATTGGTTCTGGAATAGGAGGCGTAAGTACCCGGGTCTTTTTCCTGTCATCTGCCATCGGTAAAATTCCGTGGGCCCTAATTTATGTATCGGTAGGGGATTACTTTATTCAATCTAAAAATTTAAGCTATACCCTGATGATGATTGGTGCCATCCTGATTTTTTCTGTAATAGGGATAAGCATAGCACGGCGCAAACTACCTTCATTCCGTAAAGACAAAGAAACCGAGTAAGATCTCAAAGATCTGTAATCCCAGTAAGCTTATTGAAAAAAAAGCATGGCTGTGAGCAGGGCGATGTATCCCATCAAAACCATAGCAATGGATTGAATAAAGGTTTGAATGAATTCTCTTTTGGTAAAATTGCGAAACATCTTAACACCAGCTTTCTATGTATATAGAACACATGTTCTGAAATTAGAATAACAACAAACGAATGTTCTGTCAACAGTATTCTTTGCAGATGTAGTGATTGATTTGCCAAAATGGCAGGCAGAAAACCTTAGAATTTCTGAATTCATGTTTTAATATACTGGGTGGAAGGCAATTAAAATTATTGTTGTATGGTCACTTTCCTGCAGGAGGATAATGAATGAATTTTTCAGTGCAAGCAATGCTTTTTGCTTTTTTGGGGGGATTGGGTCTTTTCTTATTTGGCATTCGTTTTATGTCCGATGGGCTGCAAGCGGTAGCCGGAGATCGGATGCGCAGTATTCTGGAGAAAGGAACCAGAACCCCTGTTAGAGGCGTTCTTACCGGTGCGCTGGTGACCGCTCTGATTCAGAGCAGCAGTGCCACCACAGTCCTTACTGTTGGTCTGGTTAATGCTGGTTTAATGTCACTGCGGCAGGCTATCGGTGTGATCATGGGAGCCAACATTGGGACCACGGTCACAGCCTTTTTAATCGGTTTTAATCTCAAGGACTATGCCCTGCCTATCCTGGCAGTGGGGGCTTTAATCTATCTATTTGCAAGAGAAAAAAGGAATCAACTGATTGGACAATCGATCTTTGGTTTTGGTGCCTTATTTTTTGGTCTGACCATTATGGGTGAAGGCATGCAACCTCTAAAAGACCTGCAGGTCTTTACTGATTTGATGGTTAGCATTGAGGACAAGGCGATTATCGGTGTACTGGTAGGTGTAATCTTTACCTTTATTGTTCAAAGCAGCAGTGCTACCATCGGAGTGCTGCAGGAGCTGGCTTATCAGGGTGCTGTAACCTATCAACAGGCGGTACCGATTCTTTTCGGTGATAATATAGGTACCACCATTACTGCTTTGCTGGCTGGCTTAGGTGCTGGAGTAGCGGCGCGCAGGGCCTCGTTGACTCATTTTCTGTTTAATTTAACCGGCACCCTTATCTTTTTGCCGTTATTTTTAATGGGCTTTTTTGAAAAAATGGTGATCTGGATAACCAATACTATTTTTATCTTTTTACCCACTTCTTCCGGGGTCTGGGAAGCTATGAACATCAAATTGCAGCTGGCGCAAACTCATGCGGTATTTAATATCTGTAATACCTTAATTCATTTACCCCTGGTAGCGGTACTGGCTCTGGTTGTTACCCGGCTTATTCCCGGCCGAGAAGATGAGGATCCAGATCAATTCCGGACCAAATACATAGATTCCCGTTTCCTGCGCAATCCTTCTGTTGCCCTGACTCAGGCTATGCGAGAAATGGTGCGCATGGGTAATCTATCCCGGGAAATGTTTGAGCTCAGCATGGATTACTTTAGACAGCCGGACCCGAAACTGATCCCCAGAGCAGAGGCCCTGGAAAAAACTATTGATACCCTGGAAAGAGAGATTACCGACTTCGTGGTTTCAGCCTCACAGAAAAATTTGTCTAAAGAAGATTCCAATCAAGCCTATATAATCCTGCAATCATTAAACGATATTGAACGTATTGCGGATCTGTGTGAGAACATTATGGAAGAAGCAGATTATGCAGCTCGCTATCAGGTGAGTTTTTCTGGAGAGGCGCAGGAAGAACTGGATAGGGTTATCAGTCTAACCGGTGAGACCCTCGATTTAGCCTTACAGGTTATATCAACCAGGAATAAAGAATTGGCCAAACAGGTGGATAGGAACGAACGTAAGATTGATGAATTACAGGCTCAATATCGTAAAGAACACATTAAAAGGCTGAATGATAGGGTTTGTAATGGTAATAATGGTGCGGTCTATCTTGATGTACTAGGTAATCTGGAGCGTATTAGTGATCATTGCCGCAACATTACCGGCTATATGTTCCCTGAATTATATGAGGGTAGCTCATGATAATGG
>DUSB01000101.1 GCA_012840625.1 Syntrophomonadaceae bacterium | reverse complement strand
GCTGCAGCTTACGTCCCAGAGCTTTTCTCCATATCACCAGGTGGCGATAGCTGATCCCGGCGTGAAAAGCGAGCACATCATTTCCCAGCTCTTCTTGCAGGGTATGTATGATCTGGGCTGATTCTTCCGAGCTGATTTCTCCAGCACTATAATCAAGCATGGTTTTATCTGCATAATTGGCTTGATCAGATAGGGTGACCAGGTTGCAGCGCAGCGCCAGATCGTCAGCTGCCATTTCCACACCCATGCTGACTGCTTCCAGGGGCGAACGCCCCGTATAGTAACGAGCAGGGTCATAACCCATCACCGACATATTGGCTACATCGCTACCCGGAGGATAGTGGTCGGGTATAGTCTTAACCAGTCCGATTAAGGATTGCGCAGCAAGACGATCCATATTAGGTGTACGGGCAACCTGCAGGGGAGTTTGGCCATCTAATTCTGCTACAGGATAATCTGCCATTCCATCTGCTAACAGTACCAAGTATTTCATAACGACATCTCCAATCCCCAAGTTCATTCATTACGTTTCTAGTATAGCATTTGTTTCAGGCCTTCATCATCAAGAGTCCACAGCATTTATTAAATAATATAGGCGATCCGGGCCCAGGAAAAAAGAGCTTCCTTTTTAACTTTTTTAACACAGCGTTTTAACCAGCGGAGTAAAGTCAGTGCTTCTTTGTTAAAAAGCTTGCTGAAACAAGGCATAAGCTTTTCTTTTTTGTATTAGAAGCAATTTATCATCGTGAGGTCTTGACAGGGAGCAGCCATACAGGTAGGCTATACCCATATGGGGTATAATGGCAAGCCATTTTTTATAAACTAATTAGGGTAAACTATAAGAGTAGTTTTAAACCAGGAGGGGTTTTTTTATGCGGCATGAAATATATGATGTAGTAATTCTGGGGGGAGGACCGGCTGGTTTATCTGCGGCCATCAATGCTACCATACGCAACAAAAAAGTAGTGGTTGTTGAACAGGAGCCATCCATGACCTCCCTGAAAAAAGCACCTAAAATTGACAATTACCTGGGCTTACCGGGAAGCAGTGGTCAGGATATGCTGGCCAGCTTTAACGAACATGCCCGGTCCATGGATGTTGAAATTGTAGCCAGACGCGTAGAGGCTATCGGTGAATTTGACGGTTATTATAATATCCTACTGGGTGAAAATATGATTCAGAGCCTATCACTTATCATTGCCACCGGTGTACCTTACAAAGCCACCCTGCCACGGGAAGATGATTATGTTGGCAAAGGTCTGGGCTACTGTGCCACCTGTGATGGCCCCATTTACCGGGGAAAAGATATTCTCATTGTTGCGCATGGACCAGAAGCAGAATATGAAGCCAATTTTATGGCTGAAATATGCCGGCAGGTCTACTATTTACCCCTGTATAAAAATATAGGTGAGCTGGATGAGCGCGTAGAACTGCTTCCGCGCACCAGGCCCCAAGCAGTAATGGGTAAGGATATGGTGGAAGGCTTAGAACTTGCTAATGGACAGGCTATACAGGTTGAAGGCATTTTTATACTGGGGGCCGAAACAGCTCCTGATCGGTTGGTACCCGGACTTCTTATTGAAGACAACCATATTAAAGTAAATCGCCAGATGGAAACCAACCTGCCTGGTGTTTATGCTGCCGGGGACTGTACCGGTGCCCCTTATCAGGTAGCCAAAGCGGTGGGGGAAGGTCTGGTAGCAGGATTGGCGGCCAGTAAATACAGCAGTAGAAAAAAATAGCCGTCCTTGACGAGTCCTGGCAGCTGATGATATAATGTACGTCGTGGCGGAGCCGTGGTGGAGTGGTTTACCATGCCGGCCTGTCACGCCGGAGGTCGTGGGTTCAAATCCCATCGGCTTCGCCATAAAAGCAATGAATTCGGTTGAAAACCGTAGATCATAAATACTTCAGAGTAGAGTTGACATCAAGCATACCCCGCGCTATAATATTCAGTGCGACGCGGGTTTCGGTCCCAACCAACGATACTCGCCTCGGTAGCTCAGGTGGTAGAGCAGCGGACTGAAAATCCGCGTGTCGGTGGTTCGAATCCGCCCCGAGGCACCATAAGAATGCGGAAGTGGCTCAGCGGTAGAGCATCGCCTTGCCAAGGCGAGGGTCGCGAGTTCGAATCTCGTCTTCCGCTCCATTGATAATCAAGCGCTGTCTATTGATGGCGCTTTTCTTATGATAGCTGTACTTTAAGCGGCAATAGACTTGTCAATAAAATGCGATCATGTTATAATCATTCCTGCGTGGTAGAGACGCTCCATATTTGGGCGGGTGGCGAAGTGGCTAACGCTGTGGTCTGCAAAATCACCATTCACCGGTTCAAATCCGGTCCCGCCCTCCATATAAGCAGTAGAGGAAAGCCTTTTGTAAAAGGCTTTTTTTGTTGGGCAAAGATCCGTTCCTAAAAAAAGGATTAAGCCCCCGGATAATGAATAGTTACAACAGACAATATAAGAAAGGGGCTTAATGATGATCGAAATATCTCAATATGGACCGATACTGCGCTTCCTTATGGGGCGCACCATAGGCGAGCAGACAGTTTATACCATGGCCTGTTATCTGGTTGATGGTTTACTCATTGATTCAGGACCCTATCATACCGGAGAGGAATTTTTAGCAGCTTTGCAGGACCATCCAGTAGAGCATTTAGTAAATACACATCATCATGAAGATCATATTGGTAACAACCATTTGTTGCAGACAGAGCTGGGACTTCCTCCTGCATGGGCGCATCCACTTGGATTGTCCCTTATTCGCAATCCGGCTCCCTGGGCCAAAAAAATGCAGGCTTACCGGCAGATTGCCTGGGGCGAGCCTGAGGCATCACAGGTGGTAGAGGTCCCCAATCAAATCCAGACTGCTCATTATCTTTTCGATGTGCTTCATGTTCCCGGCCATTCACCTGATCACATCGTCCTGCTGGAAAGAGAGCAGGGATGGCTGTTTACAGGCGATGTATTTATTAGTGAACGGTTAAATGTGGTTCGCAGTGATGAAAATGTCAATGATATGATCCGTTCCCTGCAGGATCTGGTGCAAGAGCCTTTTGAGACCATATTCTGCGCCTCAGGAGCGATACGAACAGACGGGAAAAAAGCAATGCAGGCCAAGCTGGATTACTGGCTGACATTAAAAGAGCAGTGCCAGTCGCTGCACCGGAAAGGATATACAGAGGATGAAATCATCAATCATCTTTTTGGTGCAGAAAGTCGTTTAGCAGCTTTAACGGAGGGGGGTATGAGCCGGGCTAACCTGGTCCATTCCATCCTGCAGGAAGTATAGATCTATCTCTAACTTATCATCTTGCAAAATGTTTTTAGCCATGATAAACTATATCTTGCGCAAAACAAATATGCCCGGGTGGCGGAATAGGCAGACGCACGGGACTTAAAATCCCGCGAGGTTGATCCCTCGTACCGGTTCGATTC
>DUSB01000100.1 GCA_012840625.1 Syntrophomonadaceae bacterium | reverse complement strand
GAGAAAAAACAGGTGCAGATGATGGTACAAAAGATTCTTAAAATGGATCATATAGCCCGACCGGATGATGCTGCGGATGCACTGGCGCTTGCCATCTGTCACCTCCATTCGCGCCGGCTTAATCAGATAAGCAGACGGGTACGTTAACCAGGGGGAATAAATAGAATAATGGGTGATTAAATGATTGCTTTTTTACAGGGGCAGCTGATTGATTATGATGACGAAACGGTACTGATAAATGTTCAGGGAGTAGGCTATGAGGTACAGGTAAATCAGCGTATGCTGATACAGATCCCCCCACCGGGGAGCACCATGACTGTCTATACCCATATGCAGCTATTGGAAAATGAAATCAAGTTGTACGGTTTTCCTAGCACGCAGGAATTACGAATGTTTAAAACCCTGCTCACTGTTTCAGGGATTGGAGCCAGGGGGGCTATGAATATTCTGGGGGCGTTGGATCCTGAATCACTGGCGCGAGCCATTGCCAGTGGGGATGAAAAGACTCTGCTTACGGCGCCGGGAGTAGGGAAAAAAACAGCACAGCGTTTAATCTTTGAATTAAGGGATAAAATCAGTCAGCAGGAAGAGTTGCTTCAGGAAGGATTGTCGGCCAATGGAGGATCTGACCGGGGAACCGAAGAGATTATGCAGGCCCTGGAAGCACTCGGATATAATCGTTCCGAACATTTTCCTCTGGTTGTGGATATGAAAGCCCGGGGCGAATTTGGCACGCGGACGGAAGATAATCTGAAAAAGGTACTGAAAAAGATTGCGGAGCAGATGAGATGATAAAGGGGGCAGGGAGGATGTTGGAAGAAGACCGTTTAATATCACCGGAGATCCTTGCAGAAGATATGGGTGATCAGTCATTGCGCCCTTTAAAGATGCGTGATTATATTGGTCAGGAACGGGTGAAAGAAAACCTGGAGGTTTTTATTACTGCAGCCCGTGAAAGACAGGAATGCCTTGACCATGTACTGCTCAGCGGACCGCCCGGCTTGGGGAAGACTACCCTGGCTACGATTATGGCCAATGAGATGGGAACCATGATTCGTAAGACTTCGGGACCAGCAATTGAGCGGCCGGGTGATCTAGCCGCCATTTTAACCAATCTTGAGCCCGGAGAAATTTTGTTTATTGATGAAATTCATCGCTTGCCCAGAACCGTGGAAGAGCTTATGTATCCGGCTATGGAAGACCGCGTTATTGATATTGTCATCGGCAAAGGACCAGCCGCTCGCACGCTGCAGATTGATCTGCCGCCTTTTACGCTGGTGGGAGCAACCACCCGTCCCGGACTGCTGAGTTCACCTTTGCGGGATCGTTTTGGCATCCATTGTCGGCTGGATTTTTATACCGTAGATGAACTGAGCAGTATTATACAGCGTGCTGCTTCGATTCTGGATATTGATATTGATAAGGATGGTGCCCATTTGGTAGCGCTTTCATCCCGGGGAACTCCGCGGGTGGCCAATCGTCTACTCAAGAGGGTACGTGATTATGCCACTGTAAAAGGGGATGGCTATATAAACGAAGAAATCGCCCGGGCGGCCATGAAAATGCTGGAAATTGATGATTATGGACTGGATACCGTTGACAGGATGATACTTGATGCTATAATTAAAAAATTCGGTGGTGGACCCGTAGGCTTGGAAACCCTTTCTGCTGCCGTCTCGGAAGAAACAGATACCCTGACTGATGTCTATGAACCTTATTTATTAAAACTGGGTTTTATTCATAAAACCCCTCGCGGGCGTATCGCCACCGAGAGGGCTTATCGACATATGGGCTATCCCTATGATCACGGAATGACAGCAGGTACATTGTTTCCAGAGGAAAAAGAAGACTGAGCAGGTGATAATATGGAGAAAGTATTACTGCATATCTGCTGTGGACCCTGTGCCAGTTACCCGGTCCCATTTCTGCGGGAGGAAGGCTATGCAGTGATGGGCTATTATTATAACAATAACATTCATCCTTACCAGGAATGGTTACAACGAAAAGAAGCCCTGCAGCAGTATGCACAGCTGGTAGACCTCAAAGTGATTTATGATGAAGCATATAAGCCTATAGAATATTTTCAGCAGATTTCCTTTCGTGAAGCAAGGCGCTGTTTTTATTGCTATCAGCAGCGCCTGGAGCAAACTGCCCATATTGCTAAACGGGGCCATTTTGATTATTTCACCACTACCCTGTTAGTGAGCAAATACCAACAACACGATTTGATTCATGAATTGGGTATGGCTATAGGAGCTAAATACGATATTCCCTTTTTATACCGGGATTTTCGGCAGGGATTTTCTCAGACGGTGGAACGCTCTAAAGCCATGGGCTTATACAGGCAGCAGTATTGCGGTTGTCTGTATAGTGAAGTAGAACGTTATGCCCCCAAAGAAGTTAGGGCCCTGCTTCGATAAACAGGGGGGAGAATACAGGATGAATGATTTAACGCAGATAGCCAGGATTTTAATTATAGGAGGACTCCTCCTTTGTTTTTTGGGGCTTATACTCTGGTTTTTTTCCAGGCTGGGGCTTACGGGATGGCGCCTTCCTGGTGACATTGTTATTAAAAAGGAACATGTAAGTTTTTATTTCCCGCTGGGCACCTGTATTGTGCTGAGTATTATTTTAACCATGGTTTTATATCTGTTCAGGAGATAAAAATATGCCGCATACAGAAGAAAAAAATGAGAAACTATATGACCGAAAAGCGTATGAATTTGAACTGCCGCCGCATTTAATTGCCCAGTATCCAGTTGAACCACGTGATCACAGCAGGCTTTTGGTTCTGGACCGTCAGAGTGGCAAGTGGGAAGACCGTTTTTTTTATGATATCAAACATTATCTTCATGCGGGTGATACCCTGGTTTTAAACAAGACACGGGTGCTACCGGCTCGTTTGTTTGCTGTAAAAGATACCGGGGCCAGGGTGGAAATACTGCTGCTGTCTAAAAAAGGTAACTGCTGGGAAGCCTTGGTCAGACCGGCTAGAAGAATAAAAAGCGGACAACGCCTTTATTTTCCTGACTATCCAGATGTTCAGGTAGAAATCATAGATGAGCTGGAGGAGGGAAGGCGGATTCTGCGTTTTCATGCTGACAGCGAAGAGGAGTTTATACATAAGGCAGGATTTATGGCCCTGCCTCCTTATAT
>DUSB01000099.1 GCA_012840625.1 Syntrophomonadaceae bacterium | reverse complement strand
GTCTAACCCTGGATAAAAGCGAGAAGATATTAATCGGTTCACGTAAAGGATCATTTACATTACGAGCTTTGAAAAAAGATAGTAGCCTGCCCAAATAACAAACTTACAACTTTTGTACACCCCCATTTCTATTTAACGAAATATGACACAACATAATAAACAATTTACCAACAAAGAAACAAAATTTTCGGCTAAAGATGTCGCAAATACCAGTATATAAGGAATGCAAAAGTAATATCAATTATGGAAATATTAAAAATATAACACTTATTTCAATATTTATATGGAAACGTTATATTATTGTGGTAGAATGTACAAAAATCCATAATATCATTTTTGGGGGGTAAGGAGATGACGTCGAAATTTAAGTACAATGAGGAAGCGTTAGAAAATTTACGTATTGAAGATCCTGGTATTCTGGACAGGCTCATTGATCACCAATCTTTTCGAGAAAACAATTTGAAGAAGAATCGTGCCAAGGTTGACAAAAGGATCACGTTGGAGGAAGCTGTTGCCCAATATGTTGATGATGGTGATATAGTAGCTGATTCTGGCTTTTCATACGTGCGTACACCTTTGCAGGCGCATTATGAAATCATTCGCCAGAATAAGCAAGATCTGCAGTATATAGGCTCGCCTAATACGAATCATTCCTTCACCGTTTATACGGGTAACTGCAAGTACACACACAATTCTTACATCGGTGCTGAAATGCGGGGAACCGATAGGATGTTCTCCAAAAGCGTTCAGCAGGGTAAAACCAAGATTCTGTCAGAGTGGGGACATGGCTCAATGGGACTGGGATTTAAAGCGGCTCAGTATGGGGAACCTTTTGTGGCTTCCAAACAGCTGCTTGGATCTGACATGATCAAATATAATCCCTATGTTCGCGAAGAGAGGGATCCTTGGACAGGGGAGCCAGTAGCGTTGATTGCTGCCCTCCATCCTGATGTGGTCTTTATCCACTGTCAGCAGGCAGATATGTATGGTAATGGCAAAATATTTGGCCCTGCGGTTAATGATATAGCAATGGCTTTTGCTGCTCGCAAGGTCATTATTACCTGTGAAGAAGTCGTACCGGAAATGGTTATGCGTTTCGATACAGCCCACACCTATATTCCTTTTATGATTGTAGATGCAGTAGTAGAGCTGCCTTGGGGATGCTTGCCAGGATGCTGCCCGGGCTATTATTATTGGGCGCGTGAATGGTGGGAGTGGTTAATGCGGATTGCAATGACCAGTGATGAGGCCATGACGGATTTCGTTAAGAATTGGATTTATGGCTGTAAAAATCAGTATGATTGGATAGCGCGGCTGGCTGAAGATTTTGGTGGTTATCAATATATTGATAACCTGCGGCGTATGCAGAAAGCTGAGGAGTACCTCATTGAAGATACCGGCGTAGATTTTTCTTATAAACAAGTGGTACCAAAATGGGACTAAAGGAGGCGAATGATCTTGACGAAACCTGCAAATCCTTTTGAACAGTTAGCATATAATGTTTCTTTACAGATTCAGGATGGAATGATCGTATACGTTGGCACTGGTTTACCTATGGTTGGTGCTATTCTGGCTAAAATGACTCATGCCCCCAATATTACTCTGGTGTATGAATCGGGTGGGCAGGATCCCTGGGAAGGTCCTATGCCTTGGTCAGTGGGTGGAGCTGCTACGTACCGCCGGGCACCGATGAGTCTGGAGATGCCCCACTCCTTTGCTATGGCTGCCAATGGTTTTGTGGATATAGCCTTCCAGGGAGCAGCACAGATTGATATGTATGGCAATCTGAATACTCATTTTATTGGTGAGAGTTATCATAATTATAAAGTTCGCTTGACTGGTAGCGGCGGTGGCAATGATCTGGCCTCATTATCTGAGCAGATGGTATTGGTAGGAATGCAGGATCCCCAAAAATTTCCGGAAAAAGTGGATTTCTTAACCAGTCCCGGACATCTGCATGGAGGAAACAGTCGTAGTGAAGCCGGCTTACCCGGTCAGGGACCCAAGTCTGTGGTAACACAATTGGGGGTAATGGATTTCGAGCCGGAAAGTAAGCGCATGCGAATTAAGGGATTGAATCCGGGTATGACGGTGGAAATTGCCCAGAGCTGTACTGGTTTTGAGTTACTGGTACCTGAGCATATTGAAGAGATTCCTGTTCCTTCTGATGATATTCTGCGCATCCTGCGTGAAGAAGTCGATCCGAATGCAATTTTTATCGAGTTTCCTCCGCGAACCAAATAAAAACAGAGCATTTTATATATGTAATATATGTGAGAAGAGAGCCCGGGTTTAACCCGGGCTCTCTTTTAAAGCCTATTGGCAGGATTACGGGTTAGGATAATGCGTATTCCTCTATCGGTTTTTATGATCTGGGATACCCATGCATTGGGGGTCGGTTGAGATTTTACCAGCTGATCATCTTGATCTTGACTTGGTTCTTTATCAGACGGCAGGCTGGGTTCGGGCTCTGCTGGCTGTTCTACTACTGGTGGTTCGAGATCAGGATCTGCTGGTTTAATAGGTATCATTGTATTACCAGGATCCGATTGACCAGGAAGAATGACTGGTTTTTGTGGCGATAGCTTATATATTGATGGAATGACGGGTGCTGCTGCTTGATAAGGATGCGAGGGAAGGATGGACTGGTCTGAAAGCACGCGTCTTACACTATTGAAGTGTTCTCCATACCACCAGGAAAAATTATTCGTTATACCGATAGCGGTTGGATGTCCCTTCGCTGTATGTATAATACATGGCTCCCCGTTAATCTTGCCCATATAAATGGCCACATGACCAATGTAGCGTTCTCCATTTTTTACCTTCCAAAAAGTGAAGATATCTCCGGGGCGCAGATTTTCCGTTCCTTTTAATACATATTTGCCGTTGATCTTCTGGGTGTATACACCCGACACCTTTTGCCCCACTGTTCCGTATTTGCGTGCAGCAGAGGTAATGTTATAGCCAAAGTCTTTGTATACCAGGGAAACAAAATTGGAGCAATCAATGAGTCCGCTGGTGGGGTATTTGGAGTGTCCATAGATCATATAGCCGTTTTCCATATACCATATGGCGCGTTCAACCAGAGCGTGGGCTTCGCTGCCGTTGTTTTGAGCACGAAAAGCATCTACGAGGGGCTGTTCGTGACTTTGGTAGTGGGGAGTATTATCGTAATAATCTTGAATATAGGTGCTGCTGCTGGCTGCTAAGGCGGTAGAACTCATAAACAAAGTAAGGCAGACGCAGAGTAGCAGGGTGATCCATTTTTTCAAACTATTAACCTCCTTTATTAATTGGTATTTTTCGCATGGATAAAACCTTCCCGGTTCTTTCTCCACACTATGCCAGGCTATGTTGTAAAAGGTTCGACTCTTCAAAAGGGCTACCTGCAAGTAAATAATGGTAGGGTAGGGATTTTGCTAATATTAGGAAAAAAAGGCTATCAACTTCTATTTGACTCGGAATATAGAAGGACTTACAATGGTAGGGCAATAACAGTATCGTCGAGTCTAAGGTCCTAATTTATAAGTCCTAGCGGGTTCAGGAACGGGTAGGTTTACAACCGGAGGCCAGTTATGTTTATGGAGAATCATAAGATTTTCAACACCCTGGTGGAACACATGCCGGTGGGCGTTTATGTTCTGGATGAAAATTGGATCATTCAGTATGTTAATCCGGCTTTTGAGGAATTGTTTGGCCGAGCTGCATCGTCCTTTTTAGGATACCATCCTATCGAATTAAATGAATATATTCGTCCTGAGGATTGGCAGCGCTTCCTTAGCTTTTTGATCGGTGCGGTGGAAAAAGATTTATCGATTATGGAGTATTGTATCGCCCGGAAGGATGGAGTTTTTATCTATGTCCGTGATTTACTGCATACCGTTCGGGATGAATTTGGCGAGGTTCTTTTTTATCAGGGGATGATTGAGGATATATCCCGTTACCGGCAGGTCGAACAAAAACTGGTTCAGAGTCGATATTCTTATCAGATGCTGGTAAATTCCATGCAGGAGGGTTATGCCCTTATGCAGGTGATCTCAACAGATAAAGATAGCTGTGATTTTCTGTTTATGGATGTTAACCCTATGTTTGAGCAAAACATAGGCTTACAGCGCGAGGAAATTGTGGGGCGCAGATTGGAAAGAGAACGCTTCCGCCTGGAAGATGAATGGCTGGAATTATTAAATACGGTAGCCCGTACCGGGCAGGCTGTTTCCTATGAAGGCTATGTATCTTATCTGGATCGCTACCTGCAGGTCTTTGCCTTTCAACCCGATGAAGGTTTGGTAGCAGCGCTTATTGTCGATGTTACTCGGCGTAAACAGGTTGAATTAGCCATGCAGGAAGAAAAGGAATGGCTGGCAGTCACCCTCAAATCGATTGGTGAAGGGGTGATTGCTACCGATGTTGATAATCGGGTTATTTTCTTAAATGATGCGGCTTCGGAAATATTGGGCTGGTCTGAAGAGGCCGCTATAGGTAAATCACTTATCGATATCCTGCGTGCAACTCAGGAGCAGTCTTCCAGCCAGGAGCAAGAATATACACAACATGATTTCCCGGAAATCTCTGATCAGAGCTTTACCATCGTGCGTAATGGACAGCGAAGATTTATTTTCAACAATGCCAGCTACATCCATGATAACAGTGGGGAGATCAAGGGTATGGTTATGGTTCTAAGGGATGTTACCGATCGCCATCAGGCCCAGCAGGAAATTCACTATTTGAGTTTCCATGATACGCTGACCGGTCTGCATAATCGAGCTTATGTGGACCAGGTCCTGCCGGATTTTGATGATGAAAGGCTGCTGCCTTTGAGCATGATTTTAGCCGATTTAAATGGATTGAAGCTAACCAATGATGTATTTGGACATCAGGCTGGAGACCAGCTGTTAGTACGTCTAGCTGATATTATCCGCAGCTCCTGCCGGCAGGAAGATGTAGTTGCTCGCTGGGGTGGGGATGAATTTCTAATCATTCTGCCCCGCACCCCTTATCATGCGGCGGAAGAAGTGTGTGAGCGTATTAGAGAAAAATGCCGGCAGGCAGACCGCGACCCGATTGAAATTAGTTGTGCGATGGGGGTAGCCACCCGCAATACATTACAACAAGATATAGCGACCTTGTTTAGCAGTGCTGAAGATCGCATGTATACCAGTAAGCTGGAGGAGAGTGAGCAGGCAGATCAGATCATTTTACAGGGCATTATTGATACGCTGAATCAGAGATTTTACTACCGGCAAGATCACTGTAATCGGCTGCAGGAGCTGGCGCTTAAAATGACCGCTGCCCTGCAACTAGATTTAAAACAAAAACAGCATTTATTGGATCTGGTGCTTTACCATGATATCGGTCATATTATTTTACCCCCGGAATATATCCATCAGGGAGAATATTTGACGGCTGAAGAGTGGGAAAAATATAAAAAACATGCTGAGGCTGGTTATCGGATTGCATCCTGTATGGCTACTCTTCGGCCTATCGCAGATTTGATTTTGAGCCATCATGAGCATTGGGATGGTAGTGGTTACCCGCGGGGATTGGCTGGAGAGGAGATCCCCTTTGTAGTACGGATTTTTTCCGTTCTGGATGCATACGATATAATGACACGTGATACCTTTGCTAAACCGGCCATGTCTTCTCAGGAAGCCTTGTACCAGATCAGGGTTGGGGCGGGCAAGAAGTTTGACCCTTATGTGGTGCGGGCTTTTCTAAATCTGGAAAAATAGCTCCGACAAAAAAAGGCCCTGGATGCAGGGCATGACTGCATTCAGGGCCAAAGTTAGAGGGAATTATAGTAACTTCAGAAATACCTCGCCAAGTTGGGTATTTCCTGGTTCTATCGTATTAATTATATTATTCAATGCATTGCGCAGTCTCCCTTCTGGATAGAGCTGCGCCAAATCACAAAAAAACAGATAATATTTTTCTCTAATAATCATGCAGGTATGATAAACTTCATGGATTTCGGAGTGGATGGATTGACCTTCCTCCATCCTTTCTAAAAGTAGCTGTATATCTTTCCATTCCTGCCAAAAGCTATGCAGACGTTGTTTTACCTGTGAAGCAATTTTACTCCTATCGTCCTGATCAAATTGAGCAGGTATAATGGCTCCGCCGCTTTCGTAAAAATAGGATAATGTACAGTTGAGATCAAAACGCTGCCATTCCAAAAAAATGTTCTGTTCCTTTTTGGTGATATTCAAAGCTGTTTGAATAATTTGTGTTGAGGCAGGGCTGTGGCAAATTGGAGTTATAGCCAGTAGTGCAGTGAATACTAAATCGGATATATTTACAGCCAATGTATAAAGATCGCTGGTAGAACTTGAAATCTGTAACGGACTGCATGATAATTTATCTAGCATGTTCGACAATTTCATGGTTAATTTTGTCATGTCGTGTCTACCTTTCAGGGTATGCCTCTATTAATATACTAGAGGGGAAAACGGATTTTTGCAATAGAAGTCGAAGAAAATGTTATTTTCGGAAAATTAATCGAATTTACTCTAGATAACCTTAAAAAAGGTGAGGAAAAAAGGACTTATTGCCAGTAGACTAGAAAACAATCTACAAGGTCTTCTCAGTAAAGGAGGAAATCAAAATGGATAAAATCGAAGTTGAGTTTAGAAAATTAGTTTCCTGGGCTAGGCTGCCAGAATACGATACCCGGGGAGCGGCGGGTTGTGATATTAGCATTGCTATTCAAGAGGAAATGGTCTTATATCCTGATGAGGTAAGGAGTTTTCCGACCGGTTTTGCCATGATGATTCCCCGGGGCTATGAAGCTCAAATACGCAGTCGTGCCGGTATGGCTAGTAAAGGGATAGTTGTAGCCAACGCACCGGGTACGGTTGACTGTGAACATATAGGGGAGCTAAAAATTTTGCTGCTTAATGTTACTGACAAACCAGTAAGAATCCTGCCCGGGCAGAAGGTAGCCCAGATGGTTTTTGCTCCCGTAGTACAGGCTGAGTTTAAAGTTCATGATGAATAGATGTCTTAATGTTGAGGATGATAAAGTCGCTTAAAATCGGCTTTGTCATCCTCACCTGTACTCATGCAAATGGCCCGCTGTCACGGGCCATATTATAGGTAAAAGGAGGGGGCGACTAATCCATGGGGCCGCCTTCCCAATACTGCCTGATTTTTCGAACAGCATAGCCGCCGAAAAACAGACCATTAATAAAGGCGATTGGTATAGCCATTGCTCCGAAGTAATTGAATTTCTGTTTCAAGTCTTCTTTCCCATCGGTTGTACGGTACCTGCTCAAGGTACATCCCTCCTTTGCTCATATCATTCACAAGCCGGATAGGATTTATACCCGCTACCAGATAAAGATACCGCTATTTTTATCCTGAATTCTTTTTCAATAACTGGCTTAATTCTCCTTCGGAGAGGGTGCGGGTGATAATAATCGTACTCATTTTGGTTAGATCTATTTCATGAGCAGGTAGGAAACGCCGCTTTTGCCGATCATAAACGATGCGGACGACTGGTCTGGTGGGCCATTTTTTGTTAATATCAACTACGATGCCAATTGATCCGGTGTTGAGCTCTACAATGGTTCCAATGGGGTAGACAGCGATGTTGGATATAAGGGCGGTGGTACATTCAGGATCCAAATGAATCCCCGCCATACGTTTAAGTATGGTAATAGCCTGGTTAATACTGTAGCTGGAGCGGTAAGGACGATCAGCCAGCAGGGCATCATATACATCGGCAACCGCTACAATACGAGAATATTCATGGATTTCATCCCCGGCTAACTTGCGGGGATAGCCATGGCCATCATAACGTTCATGGTGCTGAAAGGCTACATGGGCAGATAAAAGAGGAATGTCAGGATATTGTCGTAAAACCTCAAAGCCGTATTCAGAATGTTTTTTTATCTCCTCGTATTCTTCACGGGTTAATTCACCCGTTTTGTTCAGAATGTCTGGATCAATATAGACTTTTCCGATGTCATGTAAAAGTGCACCGATTCCTAATTCTTTAAGCTTGATGTCATTATAATGCATGGTGATACCGCTCATGATTGAGAGAACACAAACGTTTACTGAATGGCCAAAGGTATAATCATCATAGCGGCGAATATCGGATAGACCAATCAGAACTTGCTGGTTAGTGAGGATTTCATCCAGCAGGTTGTTTACAACCCTATGCACCAAGCGGGTGTTTAGCTTACGTTCCTTTTCCAATTGTTCGAAAGTCTGTTTGACGGCACTAATGGTTAGAACCCGTGTTTCTTCTGAAACAGGCTCCTGGGGCTGAACCATATCAGGGAATAAGGAATCTTCAACATAAACAGAGCCTATGTTTATGCTCTTTAAACGGGAGATATAGGTTTGGTTTAGCAGTACGCCTGCATGCAACAGGATGCGACCATCACTGCTAAAAATACTGCGCGCTACCACCATACCAGATTCCAATTCATCCACTTTAACCCTTTTCATACCCTCACCACAGTCTGTTATGTTTTATATATTGCTGCCCAACCTGTAAAAAAATATATGCAGGAAGGGCAGATAATGTACTTTTGAGACTTTAAACATTAACAATTCGTTCCATATCGATCAATTCTATATAATTTCGTTGCTTCCTGCAAGGATTAGAATTTAATATACAAAAACTACTTTATTAGACTTTAAAGCTAATAGTTATTTTTCAATTGTAAAATTTAAGCGGGTAAAAGGGGTCAAACAGTGAAAAGGAACCTCAAAAAGGATGTTTTGAAGAACATTCACACCCGTGCACTGCAAATGAGCTGGAGGCTTCGTTCGTGTATAAGATTCAATCATGGCTGTTAGTATTCCTGCAATTAGTAAAAGGAATAATTAATATTCTGGTAACAGCAGGGAGTATGGTAGGATTTGAGAGGCAAATTCAGAGGCTGTCGGGTAGTTGCTGAAGTTAACATTGAGTGAGCTGGGGATTCGTTTAGCAAGCATATACTTTGTTTGCTTAGCCCCTGTATACATGGTACATTACTAATATGTGAGGGTTCTTATTAGCTAACTAGGAGAATGTCATGAAAGATAAGAAAATAACGTTTCCACGTGCAGCGTTAAAAAGTTTGGCCCAGGATCTCAGCACCCTGGTAGAAACCACTGAAGGGTGTTTACAGGCCTTAGAACTTATTGAAGAGATCCCCCCGGAACTGCGTCCAGCAGTTATGGAGGGATTGTCTTCTTTTTATTGGCAAAATATGGCTGATTTTTTTCAGTTGATGCAAATGGAATATCGGGAAATGGAAAAAGTCCTGGATCGTATTCTGCTAAAATATCGTATGGCGGGGCTGGATACCAACTCATTTTCCCATGTAGAAGGCAGCTTTTATCGTGCTTATGCCACCCGTACCAGGCATACCGGCAAAATCAGTCTGGATATTGCCTGGAATAATGGTGGCCGCAGTTTATACGTAGAAAATTTTTTCCTGACCTTTAGCTCGGATGGCTTGCATTCGGTTTTTGTTATAGAGGATATGTCTTTGTTAGAATTTGAAAGGGAACGTATTCTACTTACTGAAATGGTGGAACTTAATTTTGAAGAATGTTGCTATTTGATACAGGAAGCCTATCGCTTTAATATGCGCTTTATGAGCAGGCCGGCATTGGGTCGTTTTGTATATCAAAAGTATCTTGATGTTGGTATACATTTAAGTGATCGTGATGTTCAAAGTCTTATCCATCATTTATCCTCACCTTTAACCCCCAGACAGTTAATCAATAGTCTTTTTAGAGCTATGAAAGTACATGATGATCAGTATATCAGTGCCTTTACTACGACCTCCTGTTTGCAGGGCGGTTTGTTAATAGAACAGCTACAGCAGGAGATGCTGCCTGGTGCTATGCTTCTAGAGGGAAAAGTGATCTCTATTCATGGTTCCTATGAAAAGGTAATGGCCAATGTTTACTGTATTAGTTTGTACGAACGAGAAGTATTCCGCAGTGATTATCGCTTTGAACTGGTGCGGGATGAAGATTTTGGATGGCTGATTAACAAGATCAAACGCCTGCAAAAGGGGATGCTGGCTCCTGAGGCGGAGTCCAACCCTTTTGGCACCCATGTTTTGTGCCGGGTTTATGAAATTGTCAATTTAGATTTGCTTTTTGATATTTTAGATTTAATGGAAAACATTCGTGAAGTGGAGGAGCTGCCTTATGGCATCCATATGAGGGTTAGCATTTATGAAGAGAATCTGAATAATGGGATTTCATTTATGGATGGTGTACTGGGAGATCTGGTTATTAATGGTGCTGAATTTGTTATTATTACTCAGAATAAAAAAAATATGGAGGCTTTCCACCAGCTATTTTACCAGCCCTATGCTGCACCGCTTGATTTTCGGGCTGAATATGAAGTAACCCTCGCTTCTGCTTATCACTATTTAAGCGGTCAGTATGCCACTTTTGAAGATATATTGCTTGATGATGGCAATGTCTATTATGAGGATGGAATGAGGTTTTTAACCGCACGTTATATGATCAAGGATCGCGATGCGGTAGCAGAAAGGCTTGAACAATTGAGTACCCTTAAACTGGATCTGCCCGGTTTGTACTCCATCTATTATCAGACGGATGGGAATGAGGAGGAACCGGGATTTAAGGCCGAATTTATTTTGGGAGACAACTGGGTTACTCTTTCTGCCTTTGGTGATCGGGATATGTCGCTGGTGAGACGGGTTTTTGAAGAAGGCTTGTATGAAGCGCTGGAGTTTGATGGATTGGAAATCCGTGAGCAGGGAATGTTTGATATCCTGACTGCAGAGGTAAAGAAAATGTACCCGCGGCTGGAATCAGAATTGAAACGCATGTATCTTAACAAATGGTATTATTCTCAGCTACCCACTCTGAGTGGGATGAGTCCATCGGAGGCGGTGGAGACGGATGAAGGCAAACGCCTGCTGTGGACGATGTTTAAAAGAATTCGCAGTCAGGAGATCAAATATCACAAGGCTGGAATCCCAAGGCGTATAGGACTGCGAGAGTATTTACACCGGGTAGACATGAAAAAAGATAGCAAATACTAGGCAGATAATTCAAACACTGTATTGACATGGTCATAGCCTTTCAATATACTTTATAGAAATATAAAATTACAGGCTATGAAGGAAAAAGACATATGAAATCACTTGATATACAGAGAGCCGGGTTGCTGAGAGCCGGTAGCAATATTTCATATGCAGATCACTCTGGAGCTGCAATCTGAAAGGCTATAGCAGGGCAAAAGTCGAGTAGGTGAAGCCGGACGAATAAGTTCGTTAACAAGTTGGCCGGACAATAAGTCTGTGCTAATAAAGCGGTCATATGGTAATACATGTGACAAACAGGGTGGTACCGCGGGAAAAAACCTCTCGTCCCTGAATGGGATGGAGAGGTTTTTTGTCTTCTTTTTTATTTTATTAGCAAAACTGCCTCCGCCAAAAACAAAATAGAGCATGGCAGCATAGTAGAAATATATTAGGAAAGCAAGGAGTGGTAAGGATGGGACTCATCATTTATCTGAATGGCAAGTATGTACCGGAGGAAGAAGCAACGATATCAGTGTTTGACCATGGTTTCTTGTATGGCGATGGTGTATTTGAGGGTATTCGCGCCTATCACAATTCAGTGTTTCGCCTTAAGGAGCATGTTGACCGTCTTTATGATTCGGCCAAGGCTATTAATCTGACGGTTCCTATGGAAAGAGAAGAGATGGCCGAAGTGGTATTAGAAACCTGCCGCAAAAATAATTTGCGGGATGCTTACATACGTTTGGTTATTTCCAGAGGCAAAGGGGACCTGGGGCTGGATCCTCGTAAGTGTTCTGTACCCACTATCGTATGTATTGCCTCGAGTATAAATCTATATCCGCAGGAACTCTATGAAAAGGGTATGGAAATCATTACTGTACCGACACGGCGCAATAATCCGGAAGGAGTTAACCCGCGCATAAAGTCATTGAATTATTTAAATAATATTATGGCCAAGATTGAAGCCAATATATCGGGAGCAGCAGAAGCTTTGATGCTCAATGAAGAGGGTTATGTAGCCGAATGTACAGGGGATAATATTTTCATGGTGAAAGATGGAGTATTGAAAACCCCGGCCAAACATCTGGGTCTGCTGGAAGGGGTTACCCGCAATGAAGTTATTCGTTTAGCGAAAGAAGCTGGCCTGCAGGTGGAAGAAACGACTTTTACTCGTTACGATCTGTTTGTCGCTGATGAAGTCTTCCTCACCGGAACTGCGGCTGAAATCGTTCCGGTTACGAAAATAGATGCCCGTGTTATTGGCAATGGCAAACCTGGACCGGTCTTTGCCAAATTATTGGATAGTTTCCGTGCAGCTGTAAAAGAACCTGAAGCGGTTATTTTCAAATAAAGGGGATTGGAACATGCGCAGTAACCTGGCGAAAAAAGGACTGGAAAAAGCGCCCCACCGGTCGCTTTTCAAGGCCCTGGGTTTAACCGATGAAGAGATGAATCGACCTCTGATCGGAATTGTAAATTCAAAAAATGAAATAATTCCCGGGCACATCAACCTGGACAAAATAGCTGAGGCGGTAAAAGCCGGAGTACGCCTGGCAGGGGGAACCCCTTTAGAATTTTCCACCATCGGGGTATGTGATGGCATTGCCATGAACCATATTGGCATGAAGTATTCGCTGGGTAGCCGGGAGCTGATTGCTGATTCGGTTGAGATTATGGCGACAGCTCATGCCCTGGATGCCCTGGTCTTCATTCCTAACTGTGACAAGATTGTGCCGGGAATGTTGATGGCTGCTGCCCGTCTGGATCTGCCTGCTATCTTTATTAGTGGTGGCCCGATGCTGGCAGGTATGGTAGGCGGACACAGGGTCAGCTTAACTCAGGTCTTTGAAGGAGTTGGAGCTGTTTCCGCCGGCACCATGCCATTAGAGGATCTTTATGATCTGGAAGAAAATGCCTGTCCCACCTGTGGATCCTGCTCGGGTATGTTTACGGCTAACTCTATGAATTGTATAACCGAGGTCCTGGGAATGGGTCTGCCAGGTAATGGAACCATACCCGCTGTTTATTCGGAGCGTATTCGCCTAGCCAAACAGGCGGGCATGAAAATTATGGAATTACTGGAGAAGGATATTAAACCTTCAGACATTATGACTGCTGATGCTTTTCGCAATGCGGTCTGCCTTGATATGGCGATAGGATGTTCAACTAATTCAGTACTTCATCTCTTGGCCATTGCATCTGAAGCAGGGATAAAGCTAGATCTGCAGATCTTTAATGAGCTGAGTGCTATAACGCCTCATCTTTGTAAGTTGAGTCCGGCTGGGGAACACCATATGGAAGATTTGTATCGTGCCGGTGGCATTCAGGCTATGATGAATGAACTGGATAAAAAGGGATTAATATGCAAAAATTGTATGACAGTAAGCGGTAAAACAGTGGGCGAGAATATCCAGAACCACCCTGTTTTAGATTATGAGGTCATTCGGCCTGTTGATCGTCCTTACAATGCTACCGGGGGTCTGGCGGTACTATTTGGTAATCTTGCTCCTGAAGGGGCAGTGGTTAAAAAAGGTGCTGTAGCTCCTGAGATGTTGATCCATGAAGGCCCCGCCCGTGTATTTAACTCGGAAGAAGAAGCTGTCGAGGCTATCCTGGGTGGAGCGATCAAATCAGGTGATGTTATTGTAATACGGTATGAAGGACCGCGTGGAGGTCCTGGTATGAGAGAAATGCTGACCCCTACTTCAGCGATAGCAGGTATGGGTTTGGATAAAGAGGTAGCCCTTATTACCGATGGGCGCTTTTCTGGTGCCACCCGTGGTGCATCTATAGGACACGTATCGCCAGAAGCAGCTGCTGGTGGTGTAATTGGTCTTATTGAAGAAGGTGATCTTATACGGATAGATATACTTTCTAACCGTTTGGACCTTCTGGTAGAGGATAAAATTTTGGAACAGAGAAGGAGCATATGGGTCCTACCTGAACCAAAAATAAAAACAGGATATATGAAACGTTACGCGGAGATGGTACAATCAGCAAGCACAGGAGCAGTTTTTCGAAGGTAGGATCAGCTACACTTGTAGGGTAAAATATCATTAATATAATTAAACCCCATAAAGGCACAGGGGTATTTGGAGGTGGTTATGGTGAAAATGAAAGGTGCTGAAATCTTATTGCATTGCCTCATGGCTCAGGGGGTTGATACTGTATTTGGTTACCCTGGTGGGGCGGTGCTACCGATCTATGATGCGCTGTATGATTCACCGATCAAACATTATCTGGTCAGGCATGAGCAGGGTGCCATTCATGCTGCCGACGGCTATGCAAGGGCAACCGGTAAAGTAGGGGTATGTATTGCCACTTCCGGTCCCGGTGCAACCAATTTAATTACTGGTATTGCAACTGCTAACATGGATTCTATCCCCCTGGTTGTTTTTACAGGTCAGGTTGCCACAGCTTTTATCGGCAGAGATGCATTTCAGGAAGCTGACATTACCGGTATAACTCTTCCCATCACCAAATATAACTACCTGGTAGAGCGTACGGAAGATTTGTCTCAGGTGGTCAAGGAAGCCTTCCATATTGCCAGCACCAATCGTCCTGGTCCGGTGGTTGTCGACCTGCCCAAAGATGTGATGGAACAAACCATTGATTTTCAGGACAATAGTAAAGAGATCAATATGCGTGGTTACCGGGTGGTGAAGGGTTTTAATGCCGGGCAGGTTATTGCTGCGGCTGAATTGATTAATGAGGCCAGGAAGCCGGTTATTTATGCAGGCGGGGGAGTTATTGCTTCCAATGCAGCAGAGGAACTTCGTGCCCTGGCAGAAAAAAGAAAGATTCCTGTTACTACGACCCTGATGGGTATTGGTGCCTTCCCGGGCAATCACTATTTATCTCTGGGTATGCTGGGAATGCATGGTACTCGCTATGCCAACTATGCAATTGGCGAATGTGATACCTTGCTGGCAGTGGGGGTACGCTTTGATGATCGAGTAACCGGGAAAATCGAGCAGTTTGCTCCCAATGCCCGAATTATTCATATTGATATAGATGCAGCCGAAATCGGTAAAAACGTTGAAGTAGATATTCCCATTGTCGGGGATGTGAAAGAGGTTCTGCAGGCTCTGCTGCCGCGTATTGAACAGCGGGAGGAATTGGATGACTGGCATAAAACCATTGATCGCTGGAAGGACGAATATCCTATGTATTATGGTGCCGCCAGTCAGGGAAGAATAATGCCGCAGCATATTGTCGAAAAGATCTACGATCTTACCCGGGGGGAAGCAATTATTACTACCGAGGTGGGGCAAAATCAGATGTGGGCGGCTCAGTATTATAAATTTAAATATCCGCGCACTTTCTTAACCTCCGGAGGTCTGGGAACGATGGGATATGGTTTCCCAGCGGCCATTGGTGCTAAAGTAGGCTGTCCTGATCGGCCGGTTATTGATATTGCCGGTGATGGCAGCATTCAGATGAACATTCAGG
>DUSB01000098.1 GCA_012840625.1 Syntrophomonadaceae bacterium | reverse complement strand
GGGTTAATCTGGTTGTTTTAGCCGGTTATATGCGCTTGGTAGGGAAGACTCTATTAGAGGCTTATCGCTGGCGCATTATCAATATTCATCCTGCTTTGTTGCCCTCATTTCCAGGTTTGCATGCCCAGCGTCAGGCTCTGGAATATGGGGTTAAGGTAAGTGGATGTACGGTACATTTTGTGGATGACGGCATGGATACGGGACCGATTATTGTGCAAGCAACTGTTCCTGTTCATGACGATGATACAGAAGAAAGCCTTGCTCAACGAATCCTGGAAGAAGAGCATCATAGCTATAAACAGGCTTTGCAGTTATTGGCTCAGGGCTGTCTTTATCTTGATGGACGAAAAATCATTGTAAAACAGTAAAAGAGGAGGAATAACATTGAAAAGAGCGCTGATAAGTGTTTCCAACAAAAAAGGTATTGTAGAATTGGCCAGTGGTCTGGAGAAATTGGGCTATGAAATTCTGTCCACCGGGGGAACCTATACGGTTCTGGAACAGGCCGGGATTAATGTAATAAAGGTTGCAGATGTAACCGGGTTTCCGGAAATTTTAGATGGGCGGGTAAAAACGCTGCATCCCAAAATCCATGGTGGTATTTTGGCCCGCCGTATACCGGAACACATGCAAGAACTAGAACGCAATGGGATTCAGCCTATCGACATGGTGGTCGTTAATTTATATCCTTTCCGGCAGACGGTTAGCAAACCAGGTGTCACCCTGGAGGAAGCAATTGAAAATATTGACATCGGTGGACCGAGTATGGTGCGCTCTGCTGCCAAAAATTACAAGGATGTAATTGTAGTGGTTAAGCCCGAAAACTATGCCAATATCCTGCAAGAATTGCAGGAAACAGGGGATATCAGCCCGGAAATGCGCTTGAAGCTGGCTTTAGAGGCTTTTTCACATACAGCGGCTTATGATTCCATGATTTCAGCCTATTTAGCCGGATTTGATGATCAGCTTTTCCAGGATCATATGACCTTGGCCGGGGAAAAGGTTTATGAACTGCGTTATGGGGAAAATCCTCATCAAAAAGCATGCTTTTATCGCACCCTGACTCCGGAATCAGGTTTGGCCGATGCTACCCAGTTAAATGGCAAAGAACTTTCTTATAATAATATTATCGATACCCAGGCAGCATGGTCTCTGGTGAAAGAATTTTCCCAGCCGGCCTGTGTTATTGTTAAGCATACCAACCCGTGTGGTACGGCCACAGCAAATACGCTGCTGGAAGCTTATGAAAGAGCTTTTGCCGCTGATTCCCTGTCTGCTTTTGGGGGTATTATCGCCTTAAATAGGACAGTAGATGAAGCAACAGCTGAAAAAATAGCAGAACCCTTTATGGAAGTTGTTATAGCTCCAGGTTATGAGGAGGCGGCTCTGAATCGCCTGCAGCAGAAGAAAAATTTACGGGTACTGCAGATGGATATAGAACCGGGTTCCAGGCTGCTGCTTCGCAGTGTGGATGGTGGTTTTGTCGTACAGGAAGCCGATACTGCCGAAGTGGATGAGAGGGAGCTACAGTTTGTTACTCAGGCCAAGCCTACCGAGGAACAAATGAAGGATTTGCTATTTGCCTGGAAGCTGGTTAAGCATGTAAAATCTAATGCTATCGTGACAGCCAAAGATGGCGTCACCCTGGGTGTAGGAGCCGGGCAAATGAATCGAGTCGGTGCCGCTGCTATTGCCTTGCAGGATAAGCAATGTCAGGGAGCTGTTCTAGCTTCAGATGCTTTCTTCCCTTTTAGAGATACAGTAGATCTGGCTGCTGCCCATGGCATTAAAGCTATAATTCAGCCTGGGGGGTCAATTCGGGATCAGGAAAGCATTGATGCCTGTAATGAGCATGGAATTGCTATGGTGTTCACCGGGCAGCGTCATTTCAGGCACTAAAATCAGAACAGATCAAAATTATTCGGAGGAGCGAAGCATGGGAAAAAAAATACTAGTTATTGGTCAGGGAGGAAGGGAACACGCACTGATCTGGAAATTAGCTCAGAGCTCTGAAGTGGAGCGTATTTATGCAGCTCCGGGAAATCCGGGCATAGCTGAGCTGGCTTATTGTGTGGATATTTCAGTGAATGATACTGATAAGCTGCTCGAATTTGCCCTGGATACCGGTATTGATCTCACGGTGGTAGGACCAGAAGCACCCCTTATGCAGGGTATCGTTGATCGTTTTCGTTCTCAGGGTTTGTTGATCTTTGGTCCTACTGTGCGTGCTGCTCGCCTCGAAGGCAGCAAGGTATTTTCCAAACGCCTGTTTGAACAATATAGAATTCCTACGGCCAGCTATGAGGTCTTTGATGATATGTATTCCGCACGTGTTTATGTACGGCAGTTTACGGATGCGGGGAAAAAGGTGGTCATCAAAGCCGATGGGCTGGCAGCAGGTAAAGGTGTAATTATTGCCGATGATTTTATCGCAGCTGATCGTGCCATTGAGCAGATGATGAAGGAACTGGCTTTTGGTAAAGCCGGTGAGCGCATCATCATTGAGGAATATCTGGAAGGGGAAGAACTGAGTTTTTTTGCTATTAGTGATGGGGAAAGATACGTTTCACTGATGTCAGCACAGGATCATAAACGTGTTTACGATGGGGATCAGGGCCCGAATACTGGTGGTATGGGAGCTTATACCAATCCGCCCATCTATAATGAAAAACTAAGGCAGCAGATTGAAAAGGAAGTTATTGAGCCTACCATTGCGGCCATGAAAAATGAAGGTTGCCCCTATACCGGTGTATTGTATGCCGGCTTGATGTTGACAGATGAAGGATTAAAAGTATTGGAGTTTAATGCTCGTTTTGGCGACCCGGAAACACAGGTGTTGATGCCTATGATTAAAGGGGATCTGCTTCCAGTTCTGGAGGCGTCAGCCCGGGGGGATCTCGATGGTCTTGAACTGGGTGTGGAAACAGGTAGCTGTGTGGGGGTGGTGCTTGCCTCAGCGGGCTATCCTGGCAGCTATCAAAAAGGGCAATATATCAGCGGTCTGGATGAACTAGATCCAGATACCTTAATTTTTCACGCCGGGACAGCCTATCAGGATGGCTGTCTGGTTACCAATGGGGGGCGGGTCTTATCGGTCGTCTGTCGGGGAAAGGATATTGATGACGCGCTGGAGCGGGTTTACTCTCAGGTGGAAAAAATTCATTTTGAAGGCATGCATTATCGGAAAGATATAGCACACCGGGCACGTTGGAGCAGATCTTATTAGGAGGGGACTTTTTGGTTACATTAGAAGCGGTAAGGGAGCATCCTGAGGTGCGTTGCTACCTGGAGATGGGGAATATATTTTTAGGCAACATTGGTGCCATTGAGCATAATTTGGAGCACGCTCAGTTAACTTCAGAACTCACTGCCCGAATTTTAACCGTGCTGGGGTATTCAGCAAGAGAAGCTGAATTGGGTGCGATTGCAGGTTATTTACATGACATTGGCAACATGATAAACCGCTATGGTCATGGTATGTCTGGTGCGCTGATGGCGATGAATATACTCCTGGATATGGGTATGGATGCAGGCGAAGTGGCAATCATAATGGGTGCGATTGGTAATCATGAAGAACATGCCCATGGTGGTATAGTGAATAATGTTGCTGCCGCCCTGATTTTAGCTGATAAATCTGATGTTAACCGTCAGCGGGTACGCAAGGAAGATTTTGCTCAATTTACAGCCCGGGATCGTGTGAATTATGCGGTAACACACTCAGACTTAAAGGTCAATCCTCAGGAGTGTACGATTATAATGGAAATGGCTATAGATACTGATGTATGTACGGTTACGGAATATTTTGAGATTTTTTTAACCAAAATGCTTATGTGTAAACATGCGGCCAATTATCTGGGTTGTGAATTTGAGCTGGTGATAAATGAAAACCGATTATTATAAGCTGCTTCGTTAAGGAGGTAGATCAGGTGGCTTTTGTACCCAACTGGAAGGAAGATAATAGTGAACTGCTGGTTAAGGCCATTCTTCAATTGGAAG
Source organism: Syntrophomonadaceae bacterium (assembly GCA_012840625.1). GTDB lineage: Bacteria > Bacillota > Syntrophomonadia > Syntrophomonadales > Syntrophomonadaceae > DUSB01. The sequence continues at coordinate 1,743 of DUSB01000098.1, read as the reverse complement.
ATGAAGAGGATGTTTATCGTTTTTTAGATGATCTATGTACCATTACTGAGATTAAATCGATGGCGCAGCGAATGCATGTTGCCAAGATGCTTTATGAAGAAGCCACCTACAACGTAATTGCCAGTGAAACAGGAGCAAGTACAGCTACCATAAGTCGTGTAAATCGCTGCTTAAATTACGGAGCTGAAGGGTACCAGCGTGTATTAAAAAAGTTAGAAAAGCAGAAAAAGGAGTCAGACCATGAAAAATAAAAAGATTCCTAAAGGATTAAGAGATATATTACCTGATGAAGTAAAGGCTAAAAGGGAATTGGAAAAAAGAGCGGCTGAACTTTTTGGTTCTTTTGGCTACCAGGAGGTTATCACTCCGACTATAGAATACCTGGAAGTGGTCGAAAATGGTGCTGGAGGCAATATGCGAGAAAATCTGTTCCTGTTTATGGATCGTGAAGGGGGCATCCTTTCTTTACGACCAGAAATGACCGTCTCTATTGCACGTTTAGCGGCCACCCATTTACAGGAGGAGATACTTCCCATACGACTTTTTTATTCAGCCAATGTTTTTCGCCATGTTGAACCACAGTTAGCTCAGCATCGGGAATTCTGGCAACTGGGCATTGAATTATTAGGAGCCCAGGGTCCGCAGGCTGATGCCGAGGTGATCGGTCTGGCGGTGAAAGCTCTGAAGGCGTTTGGTTTAAAGGATTTTAAGATCAGTATGAATGATATTCGCATCATTAATGCTCTGGTTGATAACAGTGCTTTAAACCAGGCGGGGAAAATGACCATACGAAGGTTAATCGAGAAAAAAGACCTGGTGGAGCTGGAAAGAATACTAAAAAATATGCCTATCGAAGAAAAATTAAAGGAAACCATCATCCGGCTGCCGGTTTTGCATGGTGGACTGGAGGTATTAGACCAGCTTCCCTACCTGCAGCAACAACCCCAGGCTGCTGAGGCGGTAGAAGAATTAATACGAGTTTATCATGCTTTACAGGCCTATGGAGTGCAGGATCATATTGTTATTGATATGGGAGTCATCCGTAACTTTGACTATTATACCGGTTTGGTTTTTGAAGGCTATTCCCCGGACCTTGGCTATGGATTGCTGGGTGGAGGGAGATATGACAATTTGCTGGATCAATTTGGTTTTTCCTGTCCGGCCACTGGATTTGCTATTGGGATGGATCGTCTTGCTCTGGTACTGAAGCACAGCTTTTCTGAACCGGTCTGCTACCTGATAGGCGGCAATGATTTCGCCTCCATGGTGGCCCAAGCCGAAGAGCTTCGCCGGCAGGGATATAGGGTCGAATTAGATGTTCTGGGCCGGGAGCAAGAGAAACTGGAAGAAATGGCTCAGGCGAAAAAGAACTGCCGCCTGATCTATCTGGATTAATGGACAGGAGGTGCAAATAGCAGAATATGGGGAACACCTTAACCATCGCTTTATCGAAAGGAACGTTGTTAAAACCAACCCTGGAATTATTAACCCGGGCTGATCTGCCTGTTGAAGGTATCGACTCAGACAGTCGCAGTATGATCTTTGATTTTGAAGGGAATCCATCTATTCGGTATATTATGTGTCGTCCTACTGATGTACCGGTATATGTTGAACATGGAGCAGCTGATATCGGCATCGTTGGCAAAGATGTGATTGTAGAACAGGAACGTGATGTCTTTGAGATGGTTGATCTGGGCTTTGGTTACTGTCGTTTTGTGGTGGCAGCTCCGGCCAGTATGGCAG
>DUSB01000263.1 GCA_012840625.1 Syntrophomonadaceae bacterium | reverse complement strand
ACTTTGGTAGTTTCCTGGAAGGAAGCTGCCGACAGGAAGGATTCCGTATTCAGCGAAGCCTTGGTAATACCCAGAAGCATCGGGGAACATACGGCTGGTAAACCGCCTTTTTCAATAGCCTGCAGATTCTCTTCTTCAAAGGTAGCCAGATCAACAAAGGCTCCGGGCAATAGACTGGTGTCACCCGAATCTTCAATTTTAACCTTCTTCAGCATCTGCCTGATCATGATCTCAATGTGCTTATCAGAAATATCAACACCCTGCGAGCGGTACACCTTCTGTACTTCCTGCAGTATATAACGTTGAACTTCCTGTAAGCCTTTTGTTTTCAAGATATCATGCGGGTTAAGCGGACCTTCGGTTAATGCGTCACCCACATCGACATACTGCCCCTCTTCTACCTTGAGCCTGGAACCATAATGGACCGGTGAGGCTGCCAGCGTTTCTCCTTCTTCATTAAGAATTTGGATTTCGCGCCGACCTTTATTTTCGCCAAAGTGAACGACTCCAGAGGCTTCTGCTACCAGCGCCTGACCTTTAGGTTTGCGAACTTCGAACAGTTCTTCAACCCGCGGCAGACCCCGGGTTATATCTTCACCCGCTACCCCGCCGGTATGGAAAGTACGCATGGTCAGCTGTGTACCTGGTTCGCCGATAGACTGTGCTGCTACGGTACCCACTGCTTCGCCGATTTCTACATCGTATCCAGTAGCCAGGTTTCTTCCATAGCACTTCCGGCAAACCCCGTGTTTGGTTTTGCAGGTCAGTACGCTGCGGATTTTTACCCGCTCAATACCGGCAGCTTCGATCGCATAGCCGATATCATCGGTAATTATTTCATTTTCTTCCACCAGTACTTCACCTGTTTCCGGGTGAGTTATGGTATCCAGTGATACACGACCTATAATTCTCTGGTTCAGAGGTTCGATCAACTGAGAACCTTCCATGATTTTTTCTACCCAGATCCCTTCAACTGATTCACAATCATCCTCACGGACGATAACATCCTGCGATACATCAACTAGACGACGGGTCAGGTAACCGGAGTCAGCAGTTCGCAGAGCTGTGTCAGCCAGACCTTTACGGGCACCGTGGGTGGAGATAAAGTACTCCAGTACGGTCAATCCTTCGCGGAAATTGGCTTTGATGGGCAGGTCGATAATCTTACCAGATGGATCAGCCATCAGACCACGCATTCCTGCCAGCTGACGGATCTGCTGGAAATTACCCCGGGCACCGGAAATAGCCATCATATAAACAGGGTTATCATCGTCTAAATTAGTCTTTAACACTTCAGTTACATCTTCGGTAGCCTGGTTCCAAATTTCCACCACCTGGGCATGCCGCTCTTCTTCCGTAATGAGTCCCATCTGGAAATCCTGTTCGATACCATCTACCATTTCATCGGCTTTACGCAGGATTTCAAATTTAGCCTCCGGGGTCTGGAAGTCTGTTACCCCGACGCTGATACCGGCACTGGTGGAAAATCTAAAACCAAGACTTTTAATGCCATCCAGCATAATAGATGTCTTGGCATTGCCTTCCAGACGATAGCTTTCATAAACAATGGTCCCCAGTTTCTTTTTATCAATCACTTCATTGAAATAACCCAGGCTATCAGGAATTATTTCATTGAAAATCACCCGACCAACAGAGGTTTCAATGATTTGATCTTCATAGACCTGTTCACAATTGTGTTTCAGGTATTCGGCCCCAATACGCTGCGGCATCTTTATCCGCACCTTGATCTTTTCATGCAAGTCGATTTGCCCCAGATCATAAGCCATTTGAGCCTCGTTAGACGAACAAAATGCTCGAGGTGTTTCTTTTTCCCAATCTTTCTCGCTCATAAAGGTCAGGTAGTAAATACCGATAACCATATCCTGAGTCGGAGTACAGACGGGTTTGCCATCTTTGGGGTTTAAAATGTTATTGCTGGCCAGCATCAGAACCCGACATTCAGTCTGTGCTTCAGCTGATAAGGGTACGTGCACAGCCATCTGGTCGCCATCAAAGTCAGCATTGTATGCGGTACAAACCAGGGGATGCAGCTGTAAAGCCCTTCCTTCTACCAGCACAGGTTCAAAAGCCTGAATACCCAGTCGGTGCAGGGTGGGCGCACGGTTCAGCATCACCGGATGTTCTTTAATAACATCATCCAGTATGTCCCACACTTCTTCCCGCTGGCGCTCTACCATCTTCTTGGCGCTTTTGATATTGGAGGCAATCTGGCGATCAACCAGTTTCTTCATCACGAAGGGTTTGAACAGTTCCAACGCCATTTCCTTGGGCAGTCCACATTGATGCATTTTCAGGCTGGGCCCCACCACAATAACGGAACGTCCTGAATAATCAACCCGTTTACCTAACAGGTTTTGCCGGAAACGCCCCTGTTTACCTTTCAACATATCAGAAAGTGATTTAAGGGGACGATTCCCAGGACCAGTAACCGGCCGGCCACGACGACCATTATCAATTAAGGCGTCCACTGCTTCCTGCAGCATACGTTTTTCATTGCGAACAATGATATCAGGAGCACCCAGATCCAGCAGACGTTTGAGGCGGTTGTTGCGGTTGATAACCCGGCGGTATAAATCATTCAAGTCGGAGGTAGCAAAGCGTCCACCATCCAGCTGTACCATAGGCCGTAATTCAGGAGGAATTACCGGCAGTACATTCATAATCATCCACTGCGGATTGTTGCCCGAAAAGCGGAAAGCCTCAGTTACATCCAGTCTTTTAATAGCACGATTTTTGCGCTGCCCGGTACTGGAGGCTATTTCATCTTTCAATTCCTGTGATAATTGATCCAGATCAAGCTCGGCTAATAGTTCTTTTATCGCTTCGGCACCAATCCCGGCGGTAAAACTTTCGCCATAACGTTCCCGGGCTTCCCGATATTCGCGTTCGTTTAAAAGCTGTTTCTTCAACAGGGGCGTATCGCCAGGATCAATAACGATATAGTTTACAAAGTAAATTACTTTTTCCAGTACCTTGGGGGACATATCCAGCAACAAGCCCATGCGGCTGGGAATCCCTTT
>DUSB01000097.1 GCA_012840625.1 Syntrophomonadaceae bacterium | reverse complement strand
GACGAGCTCTAAAGAAGAATATCAAGGCCAGCATATGTAAGGCTCAACCTATGTTCCTCCATAAGCAGCCTTCCCGTATTCAAAACGAGTTTTTAGCAGGACATCACCTCTCAATCCATAGGTTCAGTAAATTCAGTGTTACTAACCGAATACTCATAATCACCCCCGCCTTTTCTAACAAAATGAACTGAGAGATTTAACAAATGGCTGTGATTTATCCAAACACTATCCAACAGAAGATAGGTTTACATCCAACTTTATCAACCGATTGGCTTATGGGCTGAGTTTTATTTGCAAACCGTCATAAGCAATCATTACATCCTTATCATCTTTTAGTTCCTCTTCCAGCTGCCGGGTGGTAACTGGCTGACTATAATGGATAGACAGATGGGTAAGAATGGTCTTGTTAGCCTTAACTTCCCTGCCTAATTGAATGGCCTGCTCCACCGACATATGACTGTGGGGATACCAATTCTCACCATAAAAGGTAGCATCACAAATAAGATAATCAATACCCTCTATCTGCTGCTTGGTCTCCTTTGGCAAGCCGGCTGTATCCGGAAAATAAGCCAAGTTTTGCCCCGGGGTTTGAACTACAAACCCGACGGTCTCAACACTATGATTGGCTGGTAAGGGAATAAGCGCTATATCATCAAAGCTATATTTCTGTTTGTATTCCCATGGAATAAGATGAAAGACATCTTCTAGATCCGGAAAGGTAGATATAAAATCCGTAATGGCGTCTGCAGGTAAATATAAGGGTAAAACCTCTCCGGTAAATAATCTGACATAATACTCGAATTCGCCCAGACCGCTGTAATGATCCGCATGCCAGTGGGTTAGAAATATACGATCTATATGGTTAATGTCTTCTCGTATCAGCTGCTGGCGAATATCAGGGGGAGCATCGATTAATATCTTTTCATCTCCGCTGTCAAGAAAAGCCCCGGTGCGGGTCCTAGTATAGTGAGAATCTTTCCTGGCCTCACGACATCCCGAACAATCACAAAAAAAAGAAGGGACACCTGTACCTGCAGCAGAGCCAAGTATGGTGAAATTTACTGTCATAAAAGTCCCTCCTTTCTGGTTTAAGTTTATACTTCATCGGGCATGGCCCAAGACTGCAAACCAATTTCTTTTAATACCGCAATGGTTCTTGCCGGAACCATAACACTGGGGTCAAAGAATTTAGCCTGTTCCAGTACCTTTAAAATGGGTATCATACTGGCCAGGTCTACCGGTAGATCTATATCAAATACAATATCCAGGGGTAAAAGAGGAATCCGCTTCTCGCTGGCTTTCTCTGCCAGCATCTCCAGAGCTGTAATGCCTTCGGTGTTGTAAAAAACGCTGCGAAAATCAAAGGGGGTATTATGAGTAAAACCAACCAGATTAAAGCCTGCTTCCTGATCCGCGCTTACCACCATGGCAGCTCCAGTATTTAAAGGATCATAGCCTGCCGCTCTTTCTTGCCCGGCGGCACTTTTGCTTAGCCTTTCCAGTTTCTCGATAGCAGTGGTCAATGTCTGTGCTTGCAAGCCACAGACATCACCGCCTAGAATCAGCACACTCTCTGCTAATCTTTCGCCCCGGGCGGGCTTAAATAGATAGTCCACCGCATACTGCATACATTCATCAAAGCTTCCACCTTGATCTGCAAATATTCCAGCAATCTTTTCGTAATTATTCAGCGGCTGAAGGAGGGTTTGAAGTTTGTTTTTATCTCCGTTTTTGTTATAACAAATCCAAACACTAGCATGGTCTATGGAGGTACACACGTCAATAAGATCCATCAGACAGGCGGTATAGAAAGTCGCCGCCTCTTCAGATGTAAGTATTCCGCCCCGCGCTTCCGTTAACCTGGTTTTGACTTCCCCGGCTGCAGGTACTTTAGTAAAAATAATGATGGCATGCCGCATCTTCTTTCCCTCCGCTATTTAGCTATCAGCATAGCTGCTTATCTAATATCGATATGGTTTTATAAATTAAATCTTTGCATGCCTTAACTGTATCGCTCTCTGTGGGCACTGACCTACACAGGTATAACAGGCGCTGCAGTTCTCAGCTTTGATAACCACTGCTTTCATTGCTCCATTATGTTCCATCATCTCAAATACACTAGCCGGACAAAAAGCTTCGCATAGACTGCAACCGTTACACCGCTCTTCATCGATAAGAAGCTCTACTTTTCCATCATCATCCTGCCCCGGACGACTGATATTATCCATGATCGGAGGTAGATAAATCTTGCGCCGTTCTTCGGGTATACTTTTGGCGGCCAGCTTTGGTAGCGACTCGGCCAGCACCGGCAGCTGTTCATAGGGAACTGAAACATAGAGTTCAGAATCATCAATTTCTGTGGAGGCTCTGGCACCATAACAGCCAAAAGTAATGTTCATTTCACCTGATTTCATCACCTGTACCAGCAGATCGGCGCAGGTGGAATTATATCCTGAGGTCCGAAAAACCTGCCTTTCTCCGGATGCATAAGTCTTAGCACAGCAAAGCCACATAGCCTGCTCTGGCCAGACAGTAAATATAACCACATCCGGTTCAAAGTTAGCCCTTTCCAGAGGAGCCACCAGGGTAGCCTGATGAGTCCCAGGCTCAAACTCGGGGCGAGAGGCAATCATTTTACGAGCACATTCTATATCCGGCAGCTTCTTAAATAGCAGATACAGATCACCAGATCTTAATTTGGGTGACATCTCGGTTAGGCCCAGAATACCGGAACCATCCGGGCAGGCATGTTTACGGGGTGGCATATATAAGCAATAGCCGCGCCGGGCCACAATAATCGATTGACAATGCCGCAGGGGTAAGGTAGGCTCTACCATTCCTTCCGGAATCTCCTCCCCTGCTTTCATGAGACGTACCGCCACCGGAGACCACCGCAAAGAAAGGGCTTCTTGATATATCTCTGCTAATTGAGCATGATTCAGCATTTAATCCTCCCCCGCTTCTGCCATTATTGCAAGCCAGTTATCTTCGGCATCAGGTCCCGCAAGCATTGCAGCAGCTTTGTCCCTTATTCCGCTATAATCTTCCTGAAGCCCAAGTATTAGGTTAAGTGCATGCCTGACCTTGACACCAGATGGAACGGTAGCAAAGTTCAATACACAGCTGTGACAATATCCAGCCAGAATGTTGGCGCCGGTTTGTTCTGCTTCTTCGAGCCTTAGTTTAACCAATTCTTCTGCCAAATCGGGACGAAAATGGCTTATCTGCCCTCCGCTGCCGCAGCATATGGTTTCCTCCTGGCTGTGCTTCATCTCTACCAGCTGATATCCCATTCTTTCAAGCGCCTGGCGCACCTGAGCACCAAAGATCCCCTCAAAACGATCCGGACATGAATCATGAATGGTACAGCTTCCCATATGCTGCCCTAATGGAATATTATCCAGCAAGACTTCATAAATGGTGAGAATGTCAATATCTATACCTACCAGTGCTTGCTTTAATTCGTAATAACAGTTGGGGCAGGCAACAATAAGCCGTTTAACCTCCAAACGTTGCAGTAGTTCTATGAGCTCTTTACGATTTTTGTTTCCCCTGTTGGGCAAACCTAATTGGTACAGGGGCTTGCCACAACAACTGCTTAAAAAAACCGGGTTGGGGTAGATTTTTGATATGGCTGTATAAACTTCCCTGCTTAATTCAGGGGAATAGGTCATCATCGTACATCCCGGGAAAAAAGCAGTATTACTGGGAGAAGAAAGGTTTAAATCTGAATAGTCAATGCCATAGTATTGCCGGAAAAAGCTCATTACGTTAACGTGACGATCCGGGAACAAGTAGCGATACTCATTAATATCAATTTCACTTTCTGCCACGGCGCTAAAACGTTTTTCGGCAAACATCCGAGCCGGACTCAGGTTCAGCGGACACACTTCTTCACATAAACGACAAAGTGAACAGGCGAAAGCTTCTTCTAGCTCTGCACCTCTTAAAGCGATGGATGCCGGGCTTTCATCAATCTCTTTTAGTAACATACAATGATCAGCACACAGACCACAATCAATACATTGAGAAGCAAGTTCTTCGACCGCATCCCCATCTTCATACTGTTTCATAGATGGAAGGCCTCCTTTCCGAACATCTGCTGCATCTATAAATTATCTCTATGATCTACGGCTGTCGAAGCCTCGATCCCCATCTCTTCTAAAATCTTCAGGGTTCTCCTTGCTGGTCTGATCGTATCGTCATAACGTGCCGCTAGGTTAAGCGCATTTAATTCAGGGATAACACTGGCCAGGTCCACAGGAATATCTACATCTGGAACCTGGGGTACAATACCAAAAGGAATCTGTTTTCCAGCGGCTTTGTGAACCAGTGCATCCAGGGCGGTAATTCCATTCTGGTTATAGAAAACTCCATCAAAATCAAATGGGGTGGTATGGGTATAGCCTACAATAGAAAAACCCCCTTCCTGACAGGATCCTTCAACAATTGCCGCACCCAGAGAAGAACCTGTGGGATTAGTAATTCCTGCAGCTTGAAGTCCTGCCGGGCTCCTGGCCAGTTTTTCCAGCTTATCAAAAGCGGTCTGTAGATAAGCAGGCTGCAATCCAGGTAGGTCTCCCCCTACAATGAGTAACGCATCCGCTCTTCGATCAGCATTTCCTTCTTGGAGAATATAATCGGCCGCGTACTGCATACATTGATCAAACGTTCCGCCCTGATCCGCAAATATGCCCTTGATGGCTCCGGGATCAGTAAGATCTTCCAGCAACGAATCAAGGTAGCTACGATCCCCCATTTTGTTATGGCAAATCCATACCTCTCCACTTTTGGAGGCAATACAGGCATCAATTACATCCAGTAAAAATGCTTCATAGAAATCCTTGGCTTCCTCTGGAGTAAGTATGCCGCCCTTTTCTTCTGTGAGTCTGGTTTTTATATCACCTACTTTAGGTACTTTAGTAAATATAATGATTGCTTTTTTCATGCCACGACCTCCTGTTTTCTTACCGTTGAAGGTATTAATACTGCTGATCTTTTTGCAATCTAAAGCTTACCATCCTATGCAGCTATTGGAAATCAACTCTTTTGTGAAATAACTTTGCTATATTCGCTCACTTATAAATCAACTTTTTTGAAACCACCATTCATATCAGCAAATTCTGCTGTCGCGTCTATCAGGTAAAAGGGAGCCAAAACATACCCGGTTTGTTCATTATAGATATTTTTTAAAGAGGGCATGGTTTCTAGAACTTTCAGGGCAGTTTCCGGACGGTCATCAAAAACCACTTTACCGCTAATGCGAATCCACTGTTTCTTAGTATTAGCAGTAGAAATTTCGATATTAGGATTAGCTCTAAGCTGGCGATAGGATTCTTTCTGCTTGCCTACGGTAAAATAGAGTCTATTTTCATGTTGCATAAAAAAGCCCAGCGGTCTGACTCTAGGTTTGTCCCCATCCAGCGTTGCAGCATAAAAGACCGGATTGGCCTGTAAAAATTTAAGAACTTCTTCCATTAACAATTCTCTCCTTTGTACTGATTCAGTATTATTTCTACTATTTATATATAGTTGCAAGAAACATGCCAGTTTTTATTTTTTTTCTAAACCCACTATTTCCAGGCCTTTAGGTAAAGAGATTCTCTTTTTGTAAACTATAATCTGTTTCATATTGAGAATATGAGACTAGATTGATATAACTTACATCTAATTATTATTTCTACTTTTCTATTTTAAAGAATTCCGTTTCGGTCTATCTTAGAAAAATACCCGTTTTACATAAATAATATCTTGTTATACCTAGCTGCCACTACTTTATTGCACATGTAAACCTTAAGTCTTAACTGCCGTAAATTCTCCGGGGTAATTATTTATCCTTTTCTCCTGCCCAGATACTTCGCAGTCTTCCAGCGCATTTAATTTGATGAATAACTGCGCTAACTGAAAACCGTACCGGCGCTGGCGGGACATAAAAAAATCCCGCTCCAGATCCAGAGACTGTTGCAGAATTCTTGTTCTAATATAATAATTTTCTCATTTTGAGAATTTGACACCAACTGTATTATTAGACCAAAAAAAGAGGCTGTCCTGATGCCTATTGCAGACATCAGGCAAAGCCTCTTAATAAACTCTATTTTATCGGTTCGGTTTAAAATCTCTATTTTATAAGATAGTAATGCTTAATAATCGAATGCTGCGTCTGGAATCTCCAGGGCTGAACTGTCACCAGTTTTAACTACCTCAGCGATTGACCATACGGTTGGTACGACATTTTTTAAATAGTAGCGAGCGGACATAACTTTGCCAATATAGAAATTATAATCATAATGATCAGCGCCTAATTCTTCCGCCCGTTTATTTGCTATTAGAGCCATATCCAGCAGGGTCCATGCACCATAAACCATGGAAGTAGCGGTTAAAATTCTACGCGCATACAGGGGTAGCATGCTGATCTTACCCTCGCCAACATAACCACCAATAGCCATCTGCATTTCATCCACAGCTTTAATAGCCTTGCCAAAGTTTTCAAATTCTTTCTCGAATCCAGGCACATCCTTGTTTTCCTGATAGAAATCACGGATCTGCTGCATGAATTTCTGATATACAGTACCCTTCTTCATGGTCCACTTGCGCCCGCAGAGGTCCAGAGCCTGAATATAGTTGGTTCCTTCCCAGATCGAATAAATTTTAACATCACGAGCGATTTGGGCTACAGGATACTCTTCGGTATAGCCATAACCACCATAGGCCTGAATGCATTCTCCTATCAGCCACCATGCTTCATCAGTAGGATAGGCTTTACAAAGTGGGGTAGCCACCTCAATGAAATTATTGGCTTCCTCTCGCACCTCTGGATCGGGATCGAATTTTCTCAGGTCAAACATATAATATGCCTTGTAAATCATCCCGCGGAATGCATCTACGTGAGCTTTCAACATCGTTAGTGTACGGCGAATATCTTCATGTTCAATGATAGGAATACGGTCACCCTTGGGGTTGGTCAGAGGACGACCCTGAACTCTATCCCGACAGTATTCAACGGTATTGTAATAGGCATTGGCTGTACAGGCCAGAGCCAGCAGACCTGTACCCAGACGAGCAAAGTTCATACACTGGAACATCTGTCTCATACCTTCAGCTCTGCCATTCTCGTCAGGTGGGTTTCCTATTAACCAACCACGGCATCTGCCTTCATCGCCCACACTGAGAGCCACCGTTGCTGAACCATGCTGACCCATTTTATGCTCTACTGCAGTAGCAACCACATCGTTATCTTCCAGAGATCCATCTTCATTCACCCAATATTTCGGCACCACGAAAAGTGAAATTCCCGAGGTCCCTTCTCTGGCGCCTTCAATACGAGCCAGATAGAGATGAATAATGTTTTCGGTCATATCATGGTCTCCACCGGTGATGAAAATCTTCTGACCCTTGATCTTGTATATCGCAGGATCATCGGTAGGATAAGCTTTAGACAGTATATCCCCTACGTCAGAACCTGCGGTTGGTTCGGTCAAACACATGGTACCAGCCCAGGTACCATCCATCATCTTGGGCAGGAACATTTCTTTGATCTTATCCGAAGCAAATTCCACAATCAAGTCAGCCGCTCCGGTTGTAAGCCCAACATAAGGCATGAACATGGGGCTGGCTGCAGCGATCATTTCATTTACCATCGCATAATAGATACTGGGAAGTATCATTGCATCTTCACTGTCATCCAGATTAGACGTTCCCCAGCCTTCTTCCTGTAAATAGTGGAAAAGGTCGCCAAACCCAGGTGGCGTTATAACCTTTCCATTTTCAAAGCGAACATGCTGTTCATCACCGACTTCGTTAAGCGGCTCGATCATGTCTTTACACATGTTGCGTACCGGTTCTAGGATTGCTTTTACGTCATCTTTAGAATAATAATCCGCAAACTGTTTATAGGAAAATATTTTCTCAGTTGGTAGCCACTCCTGGATCATGAACTCAAAATCACGAACATTCTTATACGCAAAATTTGATGCCATCCAAAATCCTCCTATCTATAATATGGTTTTCTCTAGTTGTCAACCCAGACTTAATACCTGCCCCCCTTAAACAGGTTGATTAAATGAACCCTCACCTCCCCAGTACTACACGCAGTGATTTTGCCATCGCAATTTAACATGTTTACTACATTCTAACATGAATGACCACGTTTTTTGGTTCCTTTTTCCCTTTCTACGTGATCAGCCAGCATAATTATACTCAACTGCTATATTTCAAGACGTTTATAGTTAATTCCTTTTTTGCAGTAAAAAATTTCAATATTCTGACTTCAGACTTATTGTTGGAAATTTCAGCATTTTAAACACAATTATAATTCCTAAAAATAAGTTCACTTTATGGCAATTAAGAACCGACGAAAAAGTTTCCGCCCAAACGGAGCCCCTTGAGGAATAACATTATGCCAATTAAAAGCTAATTTAATAATCAAACGCTTCCAGGGGAATTTCTAAAGCGGAACGGTCTCCATCTTGAACTATTTCTGCCACCGCCCAGACATTTGGCACCACATTGTGCAGATAATACCTAGCCGCCTGCACCTTGCCGGCATAAAAGGGATAATCATAATGATCCGGACCCAGCTCCTGAATCTTTTGTACCGCCAGCACAGCTTGGTCAAGAATGCAACGCCCGGCATATAATTGTGAGGTCGCAGTTAAGACCCGCCGCGCATACAGCGGCATCATGCCATACTGTTTTTGTCCAAAATACTGACCAATAGCCATTTGTATCTGTTTATAGGCGCTCAGAGCTTTACCCAAAATAGCAAATTCGCGATTCAAGCTTAAATCACTACCCCCGACACCTTCCCCACTGGCTGCTGCTTCAGTGCTTGCATCATCCTTGTGGGCTTCATAAAAATCACGCATTTCCTGAATAAAGGCGGCAAAAGTGGTACCCTTATTCATCAGCCATTTGCGACCGATAAGATCCATAGATTGAATATAATTGGTTCCTTCCCAGATCGAATATATTTTAACATCACGTGCGATTTGGGCTACAGGATACTCTTCTGTATAGCCATAACCACCATAGGCTTGAATTGCTTCGCCAATTAACCACCAGGCTTCATCACTAGGATAAGCTTTACAAAGCGGAATGCTGATTTCAATTAAGTCATTAGCCCGAGCCCTCTTCTCTGGATCAGGATCATAATCACTAACATCAAAAGCAAAATAGGTTTTATACATCATAGCACGCATGGCCTCTACATGTGCTTTGCCCATCAACAGGGTACGGCGAATATCCTCATGATTAATAATCGTGACCCGATCACCTTTTGGATTGGTAAGAGGCCGCCCTTGTATTCTTTCCTTGCAATAATCTCTGGCATTATAAAAAGCATTAGCAATACAGGCTAGAGCCGCTAGGCCAGTCTCCATACGCGCACCGTTCATCATCTGAAACATCTGCTTCATGCCTTCGCCCCGACCGTCATTTTCCAGTGGATTGATTCCCAGCAGCCATCCCCGGCAGTTATTGTTATCACCGAAAGATAAAGCAGCGGTAACAGAACCGTGTTGCCCCATCTTATGTTCAATCCCGGTTAATTCAACATCATTGTCTTCCAGGCTTCCATCTTCCTTGACCCAATACTTGGGTACCACAAACAAAGAAATACCCCTGGTTCCTGGCCGGGCACCTTCCACCCGGGCTAGGTAAAGATGCACAATGTTTTCAGTAAAGTCGTTGTCACCAGCAGTAATAAACAGTTTGTTGCCTTTAATCTTAAAAATACGTGGATCATCTGTAGGATACGCTCGAGAAAGAATGTCTCCCACATCAGAACCCGCCGTTGGTTCTGTTAAACACATGGTACCGGACCAAGTTCCATCCATCATTGGGGGCAAAAACATTTCTTTTACCTTATCATCACCAAAACTCTGGATAAGGCCCGCGGCGCCTGTAGTCAGCATAATATAAGGTCCAAAAGTAGGATTGGCAGCACAAAACATTTCCCACACCGCTGAAAAGAGGATATGGGGAAGAATCATGGCATCCTCTGATTGATCGATGTTGCTGGTTCCCCATCCTTCTGACTGTAACTTATGATAAAGCGGCCCGAAGCTGGATGGAGTGACCACTTTACCATTTTCAAAACGACATGGATTGCTATCTCCATCCTCATTGGTCGGCTCAATAAGTTCCT
>DUSB01000096.1 GCA_012840625.1 Syntrophomonadaceae bacterium | reverse complement strand
GTTTCCCTGTTGAGTTACCATCTGCCGTTTTTGTACTTCACTAACCCCTTCCTCCGGAAAGAAAACGATAATATGAGTTCCATCTACATTCTGAAAGCCTTCCAGAGCCGCCTTGCCAGTATCCCCCGAAGTGGCCACCAGGATGACGATATCATTGGATTCGCCAATAATTGCAGCGCTAGTGGTCATTAAATACGGCAGGATTTGCAGAGCCATATCTTTAAAGGCGCAGGTGGGGCCATGCCATAATTCCAGACTATAGATATGGTCACGGATATTAAACAGCGGCGCAATGTCGGCATGGTCAAAGTTGCCGGTATGATAGGCACCCTGTACACAGTGCTGGCATTGATCTATGGAAAAATCGCTTAAATATTTTCCCAGTATATACAGGGCCTGTTCTTGATAGCTCATGGTAAGTAAGCTGGCCCAATCCTCTTCATTGATGACAGGAATCTGCTCAGGAACATACAGCCCTCCATCGGGAGCAATTCCGCTGGTAATGGCCCGGGCAGAAGAAACTAGGCGTTCATCACCTCTGGTACTAAGGTATCTCACTAACATACCTCCTAATATATTTGAATCCATATGCTCTATTCTATACTTATTCATGCCATGAATAAAGTTTTGATGCTGCGAAAGCCATTATAATAATTTGCCTGTCTTCCAGGTGGAACAAAGGATAAATATCGTATATGATATGGATAAGCAGTCATCTAGATAGGAGGTATTCTAGTGGCGCAAGCTTTAGCACTGATCATTATTGCGATTATTTTAAAGCTTTTATGGGACTATATTCGTGCTCAAATTCCCAACCAGCAACAGAAGACAAAACAAAGCAAAAAAAATAAAAGAAAAGGAGAAGTTATTGATATAAGCGATGCCTGGATCAATGCTTCTTCACTTCCATATGGATCTCGTGAATTTCTATTGTCCAATAAGGAGCTGGCTCTTTATAATGAAATAGAGGCTGTTCTGGCAAATTCACCCTATGTCATTGCCCCCAAGATTCGCATGGCCGAGGTGCTGACGGTTTCTCCTCAGGCTGACCATTACCAGGAATATGTCGCCCGTATAAAAGAAAGGGTTTTAGATATGGTCATACTAGAAAAACCTGCATTAAAACCTGTTCTGGTTATCCATTTTGAGGGGATGAACGACCAGCGCAAAAAACAGATTGCAGATCAGTTTAAGGAGCGGGCATTAAAAGCAGCCGGTCTTCCTTCCATCACGCTTTCCTTAAATCATGATTTGGATCAGCATCAAATCGTGAAAGAGCTTCGTAATGCTGGTTTACACATTAAAGAATTTATCTCTTCATAATAGACATCATGAACATACCTTGGTTGCATAAATTAAAAACACTGATGAGTCAAACGCATATTCCTCCCAGAACAGCAAATATACCTGTCCACTGGTATCCTTACTGGTAAAATCGGAAGAAACCATAGATAAATATAAGGCATTGATAGCAGCTGATATTATGATAAAAACCCGCTGATATTTCTTTAACGGCCATACCCGGATATCAGGTTTTTTATGGTAAAAAAACACTCCATGTTTAGTAAACATGGAGTGTTTTTAAGCCTTTATAGAAAAATGGTCGGAGTGACTGGATTCGAACCAGCGGCCTCTTCGTCCCCAACGAAGCGCTCATACCAAGCTGAGCTACACCCCGACGCAATTGATATTTTATTATAGAAGTCCGATGAAGTCAAGACTTTGTACCGTAGCCTTTTTTTATATAATAGCTGCAGTCTTTTGCTCTGGCATCGCTGGTAATAAAGCCAACTTCCCCATCTGCTTCATATGTTTAGGAGTTAATGCAATACTGCTGTTCTTTAGACCGGGGGTAATTTCAAACATAGCCGGCAGTAACCATCTTTTGTCTCCGCCGGTCAGGGAGCGTTTTAAGAGCTGTACAGCCGGTACAGTAATATCATCACTCCTTAAAATCTCTAGCGACCGCCATAACTGCTACCGCCAGAACCACCGCCGCCTCCGCCGGAAAAACCTCCCCCGCCGCCGGAGCCTGAGGATGATTTGCTTTTGGCCGCCCTTACCGTTTTCTCTGCCACCTGAACTGAATGCTTAATACTCTCGGAAATCTTCTCCAGATTGTCACTCAAACCTACCATAGCAAAACCGGATTGACTATGATACCAGTACTGACCAAAGCGATAATCGTCCTCCTGTAAATTGGGGAAAACCAGTTCTAATTGTTTCATTACTTCTTTGGCTACCCCCAGGGTCACCGCATAAACCAGATAGTTTTCCCAGATAATCAAACTGGGAATTTCATGGCGTTCCATATTGGAAAAATGCAGCAAAAACCGTTTAAACGCCTGCCATTTACGGAAGTCCTCCTGGGCCGGCTGAGAACGCCGTTTGAATTTCCCGGGTGCGATAGCGATAAATAAACTGCAGACAAATAGACTTACTCCAAGAAGGGTGATATCAGTTCTGATTAGTACCAGACCCGTGATAAAGAACAGCAACGCTACTCCAGCACTAATCCAGCGGGTACGGGACGGAACGCC
>DUSB01000095.1 GCA_012840625.1 Syntrophomonadaceae bacterium | reverse complement strand
ATTTAAAACGTATCATGCGTGAAAGGGAAGAAGAAGAGCACGCTGTTAGGGGCTACGAAACTCAGCTTACATGCCGGGATGGAACTCGTCGCACCATTCTCTGGTATGATGTCTCACGAGAACACCCTATTCCTGGATGGTCACAGTGGAAATTTGGGGTTGATCTTACCGAGCGCAAAGATATGGAGGCTCAGCTAGATCGTCTCAACGCAGTAGGGGAAATGGCAGCCAGCATTGCTCATGAGATTAGAAATCCTATGACAACGGTACGTGGTTTTCTGCAATTCCTGTATGAAACACATGAACATGAAATTGATAGGGAATATTTTCCTATTATGATTGAGGAATTGGATCGTGCCAACGAGATTATCACTGAATATTTATCAATTGCCTGTAATAAAGCTATTGAATTACAAAAGCATAATCTCAATTCCATTATCCAGGCTCTTTACCCAATTATGCTGGCAGATGCCATGCTTAGCGAAAAGAATATTGATCTTAAGCTTTCTGAAATTCCTCCTATTCTGGGCGATCATACTGAGCTGCGACAATTGATTATTAATTTGGTTCGCAATGGTCTGGAAGCAATGGCGACTAAAGGCACCGTACATATTCGAACCTTTGCCAAAAAGGATCAAGTTATACTGGAAGTTGAAGATGAAGGGGTGGGCATATCCCCCCAGCACCTGGCACAAATCTATAACCCTTTTTTTACCACGAAAGAAAATGGTACTGGATTGGGTTTATCTGTTTGCTACAGCATAGCAACACGTCATGGTGCCGAATGGTCGGTGGATAGTCAACCGGGTAAAACGATATTTTCCATTCGCTTTCCTGTAGCTGAAGCTGTTGCCACGGGGTAGGGAGGCTAGCATGTATTTATTTTAGAAGCTAAGGGAGACATTGAATGTCTCTTTTTTTTTGCTTAACAGCTGGGTCATCTTGTGTAGACTAAAAATTTTATAATAAATGATTGACATAAAAATCGTTCAAGTGTATTATGCAATGTAGTACACGTGATACACACATTTTATGCCTGTGGGGGGGTGATGACGATTATCAACATAGATTTAAAAGATCCCCGGCCAATCTTTGAGCAGGTACGCGATGGATTGAAAAATTTAATTATCTGTGGAGTATTGAAACCTGACGAAAAAATCCCTTCAGTACGTGACATGGCTCAAAACCTGGCTATTAATCCTAATACTATTCAAAAAGCTTATCGCGAACTGGAAACTGAAGGATATGTGTATCAGGTGACAGGTAAAGGTACTTTTGTTGCTCCAATTGTAGCCGGTGAACATGATGATAAAATCGAAAAATTGATGACAGAAGTACTGGATCTGGCGAGGGAGCTTATTTATCTGGGTGTTAGCAAAGAGGAAATTAAAGAGTCATTGGATAGTTTGTAATCTTACATGAAGGAGGAACAAATATGATTGAAGTACGGAACCTGTGCAAGTCTTTTGATGGGTTTCAAGCTTTACATAACGTGAATATAACCGTACCCAAAGCTTCAGTTTATGGAATCGTAGGTCCTAATGGTTCTGGTAAGACCACCCTGATAAAACACATGGTAAGCATACTAATACCTGATGAGGGAACGATTAAAATCGATGGAGAAGAGGTATATGACAATCCTTCCATCAAAAAACGTATCGCCTATATTCCTGATGATATCTATTTTTATCCTCAGGCCAATATGAAGGATACGGTAGATTTTTATCAGCGTGTATACCCTGATTTTAATCGTGAGCGTTTGGAAAAGCTTATCCCGGTCTTTCCTGTGGATCCTAAAAAACCTCTCCGTAATTTTTCACGGGGGATGAAAAAGCATGTGGCTTTTATGCTGGCTTTATGTATTATGCCTGATTTACTGGTGCTGGATGAACCCATGGAT